>JBDTOH010000001.1:0-41745 GCA_039933355.1 Gemmatimonadota bacterium
GTCGGAAATCGGAAGTCGGAGGGATTGGCGCGACTGGGCAAGAGAGGCAGCGGAGGTGCCCGTGGCCTTGCCTCCCAAGCGGCCCCGATTCCGACTTCCGATTTCCGACTTCTGATCGCCAACTTCCTACTTCCCGCTTCCGATGCTACAATCCCCGGTTCGGTAGCCTGTCGGTTCCTTTCACCTCCGTTACAAATGGATTCTTCGTTCGTCTCTCGCAACCAGGACCGGATGCTCAAGGAGCTGACCGAGTTCCTGTCGATTCCGAGCATCAGCGCGCTGCCCAATCATGGGCGCGATTGCGCTCGCGCCGCTGCCTGGCTGGTTGATCACTTGAAACGGCTTGGGTGCCCGGTAGCCGAGGTGCTCGAAGACCGGGACCATCCTGTCGTGTGGGCCGAAAGCCCGCGCGTCGATGGCGCGCCCACGCTGCTGATTTACGGCCACTACGACGTGCAGCCGGTCGATCCCGTCAGCGAGTGGGTCTCGCCCCCGTTCGAGCCGACCCTCCGCGACGGCAAGCTCTACGCCCGCGGCGCCGCCGACGACAAGGGCCAAGTCTACTGCCTGCTCAAGGCGTACGAATCGGTGTTAGGCGCGGACGGACTGCCGCCGGTGAACGTCAACTTTATCATCGAGGGCGAGGAAGAGAGCGGCGGCAGAGTCATCGAGGAGTTGCTGACCCGCGAGCCGGACCGGACCCGCGCCGACGCCGTCCTCGTCTGCGACATGGCCTACTTCGCGGAGGGAATACCGGCCGTCTACACCGCGCTCCGCGGGCTCTGCTACGCCGAGATCCATGTCCGCACCGCGGACCGCGATCTCCACTCGGGAACCTACGGCGGTGTCGCGCCGAACGCCCTCGAAACGCTGGTCCGCATCTTGGCCGGCCTCAAATCGCGCTCCGGCGAGATCGAGATCCCCAAGCTCTACAAGTCGGTCAAGAAGCCGTCGAAACCCGAGGCGAAGGCGTGGAAGAAGCTCCCGTTCGACCAGAAGAAGTTCTTAGCGGAAGAGCTCACCGCGCGCGGTATGACCGGTATCAAAGACTACTCCGTTTTCGAGCGGACATGGGCCTTGCCTACCTTCGAGATCCACGGAATTCGGGGCGGCTTCGCCGGCGAGGGGGCGAAGACCGTGATCCCGGCCCAGGCTATGGCCAAGGTCAGCCTGCGACTCGTCCCGGGCCTGTCCTTCGAGAAGGTCGCCCGGTGGCTCACCCGCGCGATTGAAAAGCTGACGCCGAAGTTCGCCGAGGTGGAGGTCAAGATCCTCCATGGCGGTGATCCCGTGGAGGTCGACGTGGGCGCTCCGGCGTTCGGCGTTCTCGACGACGCGTTCGAGGCGGTCGCGGGACGGCGAGCCGTGACGGTTCGCGCCGGCGGTTCGATCCCGGTGATCCCGCTGCTCGCGATCTCCGGAGCACCGGTGATCCTGACCGGCATCGGGCTCCCGGACGATGGGCTCCACTCGCCTAACGAGAAGCTGAACCTGACCCAGTTGTGGGAAGGTGTGGACGTCTTTGGAAGGTTTCTCGAGGGGCTGCGGGCGGTTCGGGCCGACGAGGAGAAAGGGGAGAAGGAGGAGAAGCAGAAGGAGGAGTCTTAGCTGTCCGCTCCCGGATTGGGCTTCTTGTACCCGCCCGAATAGCGCGCGTGCAGCTCGTCGACGCCGATCACCGCGCGGACCGAGGCGATGATCCCCGCTACAACGTCGTCGGCCCAGTAGTCGTCGGGACGATCCTGGGCCGGGAGCTGCTTCGACTTCGTTTCCAGAAACCGGATGGCCGTGGCGATCCAGTCGTTCTGGGCCGTCTCGACCAATGACCATGATGCTGTCGCCCGAAGCTCGAGCTCCGACAGCTCCTCCAGCAGCTGACCGATTTCCTCCGTCACTTGCTGAGACCGCAGCCGCTCGGCGACGAGGGTGAGCGTCGTGCTGCGCTCGGTCTCTTGCGGCTCCGGCAATGGCGGCAGGTAGTGACGTTGGTCGGCCACCATTTCGGCGAGCCGAACGCACACCGCCCGAATGGAGGGGGTCAGCGCCGCAGGGGCCTCCCTCGCCCAGCTGGCGGCGGCGCGGAGGATACTCCGGACCGTCTCGTCAGCCATTTCTACCAGCTTGCTGTGGTCCAGGGCGTTCGCCATAAGGCGAGAAGTATATAAGGGAGGAGGGACAGCGGAGGAGGGGGGGTAGGGCCTTATTTCCTTGGTCCCCGCCGCATTCGAACCGGATCGGCACGGCCGTACCGCTCTTCGGCCCATGGATCGCCCCTCATATGATAGCCGTTCTGCTCCCAGAAACCCGGCGTATCCTCCTCGATGAGCTCAAACCCGGTCAGCCATTTGGCGCTCTTCCAGAAATAGAGATGGGGGACCAGGAGTCGTACCGGGCCTCCATGCTCGGGCGTGAGCGGCTCGCCGTTGTGCGCGAGCGCGACGAGGTTGGCGGGGCGGTCGAGATCCTCGATCGGCAGGTTGGTGGTGTAGTCGCCGGCACCGTGAACCAGGACGGTCGTAGCCTCCGGCTTGGGCTTCGCCCGCTCGATCAGCGACCGGACCGGGATTCCCTCGAACACGTTGTCGAAGCGGCTCCACCGGGTAACGCAATGGATGTCGCAGAGCGACTCCTGCTTGGGAAGCGCGTTCAGTTCCTCAAAGGATAGGGAGAAAGGGTTTTCGACCAGCCCATACACCTCAAAGCGCCACTGGGCCGGATCGATGATCGGAACGTGGCCATAGTGGAGCACCGGCCATTTCTGAGTTTGAATCTGACCCGGTGGTAAACGCCGGGTGGACGGACGGGCATCGAGGCGCATGGAGAAGGGCTAGGGTTTAGGGCTTAGGAGCTTAAGGTTTAGAGCCTGGCAAATAGCGATGAGCATCAGACAACAAAATAACGCTCTCTCTCCGCTGCCGGTTCCCACGTGGGTCAAACCCTGAGCCCGAGGCCCTAAGCCCTGTGCCCTAAGTCCTTCTCCGAAAACCGCGCTACGATCGCCGTCACCCCCATGTCCCCCGTGACGTTGAGCACCGTGGCGAACAGGTCCGGGATCGCGTCCACCGCGATCAGGATTCCGATCCCGGCAGGCGGCAGCCCGATCTGGACGAACAGCGGGGTCAGCATCAGGAAGGCGCCTCGCGGCACGCCGGGGGTCGCGAAGCTCAGCACCACGGCCGCGAACGCGATCGTCGCGATTTGGGCCAGGCCCAGGTCGACGCCGTAGAACCACGCGATGAATGTCGATCCCACCATCCACGACACTGGCGCCGCGTACTTGAAGGTCGAGACGGCGAGCGGCAGAACGAACCGGGTCACCGGCTTCGGAAGAGCCAGCTCCCCCTCGGCACCTTCTGTGAGCGCCGGCAGCGAGGCGATCGAGGAGCTCGAGCTGAACGCGATCAGTTGGGCCGGCAGGGTCGCCTTGGCGAAACGAGCCATCGGAACCCGACCAAGCAGCGCGACAATCGGGTAGGTCAGCAGCACGAAGACCAGCGAAGCCACCGAATACGCCAGGATGTAGCCGCCGAGCGCGCCGGCGACTGCGATCCCCGTCGTCGCCGTGATAGAGAACATGAGTGCGAACACGCCGATCGGCGCCAGCGCGATCACCCCTCGCACCAAGGTCAGCATCGTCTCGGAGAGCGCTCGAAAGAATCCTAGAAGAGTCGCCCGCGACTCCGGCGGGCTCTTCGCTACGGCAAGTGCGAACAGCACCACGAAGATGATGAGCGGCACCATGGCGCCGTCGGCGGCGGCACGAAACGGGTTGGTGGGGAGGAGGCCCGTGATCCACTCGGCGGCTGTCGGGACTTGGCTCACGCCGCTGGCAATCTGTCCGGCCGCCTCTGCCGCCCCGGGGGGGAGCGCGGCGGGTGCTTCTGCGCGATGAGGAAGCAGCTTGATCGCCTGGAGAGCGACCAGACCCATCAAGACGGCGTTCATCGTCCCGAGACCGATGAACGCGACCAGCGTTCGTCCGCCGAGCCGGCCGACATCCTTGAGATCGTTGGCCGACGCGACACCGGTCACCAGCAGCGAAATGACCAGTGGGATGACCGTCATCCGAATGGCATTGACCCAGAGGGCGCCGACGGGCGCAAGGCCTCCGGCCAGCTTTTGGCCGAAGCTGCTACCGGACCACGCCACTATCCCGCCCAGAACGAGGCCGAGGAGCAGCGCGAAGACCACGAGTCGAGTTCCCTTCATCACGCCCCTCTCTCGAGCTGAGCCGGCGACCTACATCATGAGGTCGCCGCCGTTGATGTCGAATGAGGCGCCCGTGATGTATCCAGCGGCCTCCGACGCGATGAAGCAGACGAGGTCCGCCACCTCTACCGGTTGTCCGAGCCGCGGCACGGGATAGGCCGCGGCGAGTCGCTGGAGCAGGTCCGGGCTCGCGTGCTCACGAGTGAGCTCCGTGTCGATCATGCCCGGGCAGACCGCGTTCACCGTGATCCCGTAGCTGCCCAGCTCCTTGGCCGACGCCCGCGTGAGTCCGACCAGACCGGTCTTCGATGCCGTGTAGTGGGCTCCCCCGAGCGTGCTGACCTGACGGCCGGCGGTGGAGGAGATGTTGATGACCCGGCCGAACTGCTGGCGCCGCATGGATGGAACGACGGCCTGCGTCAGCAGAAACGGCGCCGTCATGTTCACCTCGAGCACCCGCCTCCACTCGTCGGCCGAGATCTTCTCGAACCGGGTGCCTAACGCGAGCGCCGCGTTGTTGACGAGGATGTCGATCTTGCCCGCTTCCTCGAGCACCTTGTCGACCATGGCCCTGAGCGCCGCCTGGTCCTCGAGATCGGCGGGAGCCGCGATCGCGCCCGGGCCCAGGCTGGCGGCGAGCGCGTCGGCCCGCGCAGGATCCCGTACGTTCACGGCGACCCGCGCCCCCCGGGCCAGCAGCCGCTCCGCCACGGCTCGGCCGAGGCCTCGCGCCGCTCCCGTGACGAGAGCGACGCGGCCGGAGAAGTCGTCCATCGGTTAGTGCTCGCCCGCGGCGGGCTTGGGAGTCTCGGTGAGACCGTATGGCGCGTCGGTCTTCTTCTGGCGCGGCCACAGCTCGTCCATCGTGTTGCCGTCGTAGAGCCGACCGTTTTTCATCACCCAGGTGATGGTGTTGGTGTTCTGGATGTTGTCGAGCGGGTTCTTGTCCATGACGATCAAGTCCGCGAGCTTGCCCGGCTCGAGCGAGCCGAGATCGCCGTCCAGGCCTAACGATTGGGCGCCGGCCAGCGTGGCCATCCGGAGCACGTCGTGGTTCGGCATTCCGCCCGACGCCACCGACCGAAGCTCCCAGTGGTATCCGAGCCCTTGGAACTCGCCGTGGCTCCCGATGCCGATCTTGCCGCCCATCTTCACGATGTCCGCCGCGACCTTCGCGGTCTGGGGGAAGATCCACTCGTCGTCCATGAACCAGCCGCCGGGACCGGGGCCGACGCCCTGGCCGCGGCGGCGAGTCTTGGAGGCCAGCTCTTCGTACGGCATGAACCGGCGGATCTTGGGATCGTTATAGGGCTTGTCGTGGATGAAGTAGTAGTCTTCGCCCCACGGCCCGCCATATTGCACGATGAGAGTCGGCGTGTACTCGATGCCGGACTTCGCGTACATCGTCACGACATCCTTGTAGAGCGGGACGGTCGGAGTGGCGTGCTCCTGACCCGGATAGCCGTCGACCAGCATCGTCAGGTCGTACTTGGTATCGATCGATCCTTCGGTCGTCGGCATGATGTTGTTTTCACGGGCCGCCATGATCACCCATTGGCGCACCTGACGATTTCCCTTGACGTACATCTTGATGTACTTGGTGTCCCAGTACTGGCTGTACTTCTTCATGACCTTACGAGCATGATCGAGATCGCGGATCTGCTCCTGCCAATAGCCGACACCCGTGCTGGTGGAGTAGATCCTCGGCCCGATCATCTGGCCGGCGTCCACCGCATCGCCGTATGAGACGACGTCGCTGGCTCCGGTCTGGGGATCCCGGGTCGTGGTCACGCCGTACGCCAGGTTCGCCAGATACATCCAGGGCTGCTGTTTGTGGAGGCCCCAGGTGGGCCACATGTGCGAGTGGGTATCGATAAAGCCCGGCACGATGGTCTTCCCCGACACGTCCATGACCTTGGCGCCACTCGGCGCCTCTCCCCGCGGCCCCACGCTCACGATTCGGTTGTTGCGGACCACAAGGTCGGCATTCTCGACCACCTCCGAGCCGCGCATGGTGATCACCCGCGCTCCTCGAAGCACGACGGTGCCTTGTGGAATGTCGAGCGGGGCCCGAATCACGATCTTGGTTTCGACCGGCTCGAACGTCCGCTTCGAGAGTGAATCGGTCCGCGCCTTGCCCGCTGCGGTGGTGTCCCCCTCGAGCGCCTTCTTGTCCGCCTCGATCTTCCGATCGAATGCCCGAGCCGAGTCGAGGTCATACGTGAAGAACGCGCTGCCTAAGCTCCAATGGATCTTCTTGCCGTCGGAGCTCCAGGTGGGGAACTCACCGCCGATATCCGTGAGGCGGCGGGCAGGGACGGTTGCCGCCTTTGGATCCTGAATCGAAACCGTCGGCGCCTCGCCTCCCACCTGCGGCACGGTCACGACATAGACGTCGAACCCGCTTTGGATCAGCGCTTGGTCGCCGGTCGGTCCCATTACGGCGACGTCGGCCGGACCGGGCTTCTCCTGGTTGAGGAGCATCGGCGCCGTCACCTTGAGATAGCGTTTTTGATCGGTTCCATCCCACCGAACCGAGACGAGCCCGCTGTCGCCGGCCCAGAGATAGATCCGGTTCGGGTCCCGCGTGAAGTGCGGGTTACCGCGGCCGAAGGTCGGCGTGATCAGCGTGGTCGCCCCGCCATTCGCCGGAACCGAGATGAGATCGACGTTGGTGCCGGGCGCGCCGGGCCCGTCTTCGAGCCGGCGCGGCTCCGCGGGGCCACGGATCACCGCGAGGCGGGTGCCGTCGGGTGCCCATGCGGGCTGCGTGTACGTCGCCTTCTCCGTCACGAGCGCGACCGGCGCGCCGGTGCCGTCCGCGCGCGTCTTGTAGACGGTGCCGCCCTCCTTTTGCCAGCTCACGTACCCGACCCATTGACCGTCGGGAGACCAGGTCGGCTCGGCCTCGATCATATCGAGCTTGGTGAGCCGCCGGGGCGTCCCGTTAGGCAGGTCCATGAGATAGAGCCGGTCGAGCCCGGTGAACACGAGCTGCTTCCCGTCGGGCGACGGAACGGCGTCTCGAATCTGGTGAATCGAGAACTGAGCGCTGTCGCGGATCGGATACTTGAACGCGACCTCGGGCCCCAGGTCCATCTTCGTCTGGACCCGGAACGGCACCGCGCTCGGCGCGCCGCCGTCGATCGGCACCCGCCAGATCTTGCCGCCGTACGTCGTCACCAGCTCCTTCGAGTCCGGCGTGAACGACATCCCCGGGTAGGCGTCGCGGCTCGGAATCGCTTCCTGATCGTCGCGCTGGACCGGATAGGCCAGCCACTTCTCGTCGCCCGACTTCATGTCGCGGAGGACGAGGCCGGTCTTGGTCTCGAACCGAGTGGCGTACACCATCCACTTACCATCGGGCGAGAGCGTCGGCCGGATCGCGGAGCCGAACCGCGACGTCCGAGTCTCGCGGAGCCCGGTCTCGCGATCGTACACCGCGATCTGGTACTGAGGGAAGATTGCGTTGTACTGCCACGCTCCCTGGCGCTGCGCGTACCAGATATAGCGGCCGTCCGGACCGAAAGCCGCGCCGGTTGTCATCCCGTTCTCGGGCGTCTTGATGAGCTGAATTCCGGAGCCACCGTCGATGTGGAACATCCAGAGCTTCGCCGGCTTGAACACGATGTCGCCCACGCTCGCGACGATGTATTTCCCGTCCGGCGTCCACTCGGGCGACTGGATGATCTTGTCCCTGAGCTTCGTGATCTGGCGGGTCTCTTTGGTCTCGAGATTCATGACCCAGACGTTTTCCGCGCCATCCCGATCGGACGTGTAGACGATCCACTTGCCGTCGGGGCTCACCCGGGGCTGACCCTCGAACGCCATCCCGGTCGCGATGGCGGTCGCCGTGCCGCCCGTGAGCGGGATGCTATAGATGTCGCCGAGCAGGTCGAAGTAGACGGTCCTGCCGTCCGGGGAGACATCGACCGAGATCCACGATCCCTCGTCGGTATCGATGTCGACGGTTCGCGCTGCCGCCAGCGGAAGGTCTTTCTTCTTGGATGTGTCCGGTTTCGCGCCCTGCTGAGCTGCCGCAGACGTCGCGACGGCACCGAGCGTGACCAGACCCAGCACGACAGAGCGCTTCATACGTTCCCCGCCTCTTGGGCTTTGGATGGGTTGATCTGATGATGACGTTTTGACCGGGAGCGACGCGTCGGTTCCCGGCAATCCGACGCTGTACCGAACGAAATGGTTGCAGACAAGATACTCCAAAGCGGGATGGGACGCGGCCCGGTGCTTCAGCCGGTCTTCGCGTCGGGGGCGTACGACGGCACCTCGGGCTCGAACCGAACCTCTCGCTCGAAGACCACGCCGAACGCCCGCGCCGTCTCCGCCCGTACCCGCTCGGCGAGGTCGGGCCGGTTCTCCGAGGGGGCTTCCCGCGCGATGCTCGTCATCGTCACCCCGTGAATGCCGCACGGGACGATGAGGTCGAAGAGAGACAGGTCGGTCGTCACGTTGAGCGCGAATCCATGGAATGTCACCCATTGCTTCACGTGGATGCCGATGCTCGCGATCTTCCGGTCCCGCGTCCAGACGCCCGTGAGCCCCGCCCTCCGCTCCGCCGGGATGCCAAAGGCTCCCACAGACTGAATCAGGGTCTCCTCGAGCTGCCGGAGGTACCAGTGGAGATCCTTGCGATGGTGCGCGAGATCGAGGATCGGATAGCCGACCAGTTGGCCCGGCGCATGAAGGGTGACGTCCCCTCCGCGCTCCACCTCGAACACTTCGACGCCGCGCCGGGTCAAGAGATCGGGTGCGAGCGGCAGGCTGGTGGCCTTCGTGCTTCGGCCCAGCGTGATGACGGGATCGTGCTCCACCATGAGCAGGACATCGCGGTCGAGCCGGCCGTCGATCCGTGCCCGGCAGAGCTCGCGCTGAAGCTCGAGCACCTCGCCATACCGGCGCCGGCCGAGGTCCACCGCGACGATGGCGGTCAGGCCGGTCTCCACCGCGCGATTCGGCGCCCGAGCAGCGCGCAGCCTAACAGACAGATCACCGCCAGCCCGAGCAGCCCGCTTCGGCCGAGTGCCATGTCGACGGGTTTGGCGACCAACGAAAATACGACCGTCGCGAACCCGCACACCATCGCGAGCATGCCCTGACGAAACGGGTTCTTGATCGGCGCGAGCACGATCCACGCGGCGATCCCCGCGGCGAGGATCGCGGCGCCCGTTCCTCCGAGCAGCACCAGCGCGGGCGCCGAGTTCATGTCGATAGTGGTGGCGGGTGGAGCACCGGCTTGGAGCGTGCGAACCACCCAAACCACCAGCGCGTTGAGCCCGGTTCCCAGGATCACCGCGAAGGGCAGGGCCAGGAACGCGAGCCCGACATAGTCTTGCTTCGGCGCATCGGCGCCGAACGGGTTCGGAGAAGGCGGGGGAGCGGTCATCAGAGCAAAATAGCGGGGGTGGTGGGCTGCCTGACACTTACGAGGCCGATCTCCGTAGTAGCGGGGACGCTGCTCCCGGGCGGCTCCGAACCCCTCATTCAATCTGGAGGTCGTGTGGGTCTACTCTGGACAATTCTCATCGGTTTCGTGATCGGTTCGCTGGCCAAATTCCTGCTCCCCGGCAAAGATCCCAGTGGCTTCTTGGTTACCACCCTCCTCGGCATCTGCGGCTCGTGGTTTGGCTCGTGGATCTTCGGGCTGGTAGGCTGGGGAGGCGGGGCCGGATTCATCGGGTCGGTGATCGGAGCGGTGTTGCTGCTCGTGATCTATCGAGCGGTGAAGAACAAGAGCTAGTGGGAATAGGGAATGGGGAATCGGGAATCGAACACGCGAAGGGGCGCTCACCGTACCCCGATCCGTCGTCTCCATTCCCGATTCCCCATTTCCTATTGCCTACGTATGAATCACCCTCCCCATCGAATCCAAACAAGCTTCAGCGATCGCCTCCGACAGCGTCGGGTGCGCGTGAATCGCGAGATCGATCTCCTCGACCGTGTACTCGTTCTCCCGCCCGACGACCAGCTCGTGGATCATCTCCGAGGCGTGACTCGCGACGATGTGGGCGCCGAGAATCTCGCCGTACTTCTTGTCGCGGATGATCTTCACGAACCCCTCCGTCTCCATCGAAGCCCGGGCCCGGCCGTTCGCTGACATCGGAAAGCGGCCGACCTGGAAATCGAGCTTCTGCGCCTTACACTGATCCTCGGTGAGCCCGATGCTCGCGACCTCTGGATGGCAATACGTCACGCTCGGCACGTTGTCGTACATGATCCGGTGCGGCTTGTGCCCGGCGATCAGCTCCACGACGTAAGTGCCCTCCCGGCTTCCCTTGTGCGCCAGCATGGGGGGACCCGCCACGTCACCGATGCAATAGACCCCTTTCGCGGTCGTCTCGAGCGTCGCCAGGTCGACTTTGACGAAACCGCGATCGGTGAGCTCGACGCCCGCTTCCTTGAAGCCCATGTTCTCAGTATTGACCGCTCGGCCCGCCGCCATCAGGACTTTGTCGACGGTGATCGTTTCCTTCTGGCCGGCGGTTTCGATTTCCAGCGTGACACTCGCCGGGCCGACCGTTGCCTTGAGAACTTTGGCGCCCGCGAGCACCGTCATTCCGCGCTTCCTGAAGCTCTTGGCGATGACTTCCGACGACTCGGCATCCTCGATCGGGAGAATCCGGGGAAGCGCTTCGATCAGCGTCACCGCCGTGCCAAAGGCGTTGAAGATATCGGCGAACTCGGTGCCGACGGCCCCGGCGCCGATGATCGCGAGCGACGCCGGCGCCTTGTCGAGAAAGAGCGCCTCGTCGGAGCTGATCACCGTCGTCTTGTTGATCTCGAGGCCGATCTGCGGGATGCCTTTCACGCGCGACCCGGTGGCGATGATGACCGCCTTGGTGGCGGTGTGCGTCTCGTCGCCGACCTTGACCTTCTTTCCGGGAAGAAGGGTGCCGGCGCCCTTGATGACCGTGACCTTGTTCTTCTTCATCAGGAACTCGACGCCTTTCGAGTTCTGCTCGGATACCTGGCGCGACCGCTTCATCGCGACACCGTAATCGGTCGTGACCGCCCCGACTCCGATGCCGAGGGCTTTGGCATCGTGCCGGATCACGTTCGCCACGGACGCGCTCTGAAGCAGCGCCTTGGTCGGGATGCAACCGATGTTGACGCACACGCCGCCGAGCTTGTCCTTCTCCACCACCGCGGTGGAGAGCCCGAGCTGGGCGGCGCGGATAGCGCACACGTAACCGGCGGGACCGCCGCCGAGGATGATGACGTCGAAGGTGGACACGATTTACTCCACTAGGGTTCGGGGTTCGCGACCTGGGGACTGGGGACTGGGGACTGGGGACCGGGGTTCCGAGCTCCGAGCCGCGAACGGTTTCACCACACCAGCGCCAGGGGGTTCTCCAGCATCATCTTCACGGTCCTGAGGAATGCGGCGCCGGTCGCTCCGTCGATCACCCGGTGATCGCACGACATCGTCACCCGCATTCGCCGCTGCGGCATGATCTGCCCGCCGACCACCGTCGGCACCTCCGCGATCCGGCCGATGGCGAGAATGCCGGACTCCGGCGGGTTAATGACGGCGGTGAAGTGCTCAATGTCGAACATCCCGAGGTTCGAGATCGAGAACGTCGCGCCGGTGTACTCCTCGGGCTTGAGCTTGCGCTCGCGCGCCCGCCCGGCCAACTCCTTCGATTCCGCGCTGATCTCGCGGAGCGACTTCTGATCGGCGTTCCGGATCACCGGCGTGATCAGGCCGTCCTCGACCGCGACCGCCATGCCGACGTGAACCTCGTTCCAGTACCGGATCTTGTCGTCTTGCCACCACGCGTTGCAGGCGCGATGCTGCCGAAGCGCCGCGGCGACCGCCTTCACCACGATGTCGTTGAACGACACCTTGCCCGCGTCGCCGGCCTGCGCCTTGAGCGCCTCCCGCGCGTCCCACGCGCGTTCCATGTCGATCTCGGCGGTGAGATAGAACGTCGGGATCGGACCGATCGATTGGGCCAGGCGCTTGGCGATGGTCTTTCGGATCTGCGTGAGCGGGACATCCTCGAACGGTGCGCCGGACGTGCGAATCGGTGCGCGCGGTGCGGCCCCTGTCGCTGCAACGGGCGTGGGCGCTGTGGTTGGGACAGGGGTGGGCGTTGCTTTGTCGAGATCCCGCTTGATGATCCGTCCTTCTGGCCCCGACCCCGCCACTCCCGCGAGGTCGATCCCCTTGTCCGACGCGATCTTCTTGGCGAGGGGCGATGCCTTGATCCTGCCGTCGATAGCACCCGCCCCTCCGCCGGGCTGAGCCTTCGCGGATTGGGCCGGCGTGGCCGCATCCGCCGCCGCGGGAGCTTCACGCGCCGGAGGCGCTTCAGCAGCCGGCGCTGACTCGGCGGCCGGCGCCGCCGCGGTCTCACCTGCCGCCTTGCCGCCTTGCCGCCCTGCCGCCTGCCCTGCCGCCGCGGCCCCATCGTCCCCCACGGCTTCACCGGCAGCGCCAATCCACCCGACCAGTGAGGATACGGGAACCGTCGCCCCCGCAGCGACCACCTGCTTGAGCAGCTGGCCCGCAGCCCGCGCGACCAGCTCCATCACCGCCTTGTCCGTTTCCACCTCCGCGAGCACATCCCCGACCGCGACCGCGTCGCCTTCCTTCTTCTTCCACTCGACGAGGCGTCCCTCCTCCATGGTCGGCGAAAGAGCCTCCATCACGATCTTCGTCGCCATTCGTTAGGCTCCTCGGCCGTTCGTGCCCGCGCCGCTAGACATACAGCACCTGCTTCACCGCGGCGATCACTTTCGGCACGTCGACCTTGGAGGCCCGCTCCAGCGTCTTGTTGTACGGCATCGGAACATCCGCGCCCGTGACGCGAATGATCGGGGCGTCGAGCGAATCGAAGGCGTTGCGCTGGATCACGTCGACCACCTGCGCGCCGACCCCGGCAAACGGCCAGCCCTCTTCCGCGACGACGCACCGGTTGGTCTTGACGATCGATGCAAGAATCGCTTCGGTATCGAGTGGGCGGATCGTCCGGAGGTCGAGCACTTCGGCCTTGATCCCTTCTTCGGCGAGCTGATCGGCGGCTTTGAGCGCGATCGCCACGGTCTTCGAGTGACAGACGATCGTGACATCGGTGCCCGCCCGCTTGACCTCTGCTTCGCCGATCGGAGTCAAGTACTCCTGATCCGGCACGTCGCCCTTCTGATTGTAGAGCATCTCGCCTTCGATGAAGACGACCGGATCGTCGTCGCGGATCGCGCTCTTCAAGAGGCCCTTGGCGTCCGCCGCGGTCGCCGGGGTCACGACCTTGAGCCCTGGGATGTGAGCGTACCAGCTCTCCCATGACTGACTGTGCTGCGCCGCGAGCTGGAGCGCCGAGCCGCCGGGCCCGCGGAACACGATCGGGATCGAGAACTGCCCGCCCGACATGTAGCGGATCTTGGCGGCGGAGTTGACGATCTCGTCGATCGCGAGGAGCGCGAAGTTCCAGGTCATCATCTCGATGACCGGCCGGAGCCCCACCATCGCCGCTCCCACGCCGATTCCCGTAAACCCCAGCTCGGCGATCGGCGTATCAACGACGCGCTTCGGTCCGAACTCCTTGAGAAGCCCGCGGCTCACTTTGTACGCCCCGTCGTACTCCGCGACTTCCTCGCCCATGAGGAAGACCCGGTCGTCCAGCTTCATCTCTTCACGGAGCGCCTGATTCAGCGCATCGCGGTAGGTGATGACGGCCATCAGGATCTCCTCGGAAATCGGAAGGCGGAAATCGGAAGTGAGGACATCACGAGGTCCCCCCGGTTTCCGGTTTCCGATTTCCGACTTCCGTCGCATAGACATCGCGGTGGAGCGCATCCAATTCCGGCTCGGGCGATTCGTCGGCGAACTTATACGCGTCCTCGACCTCCGCGAGCGCTTCCGCGTTGAGCTGCTCGTAACCCGGGTCGTCGAGGTATCCGCCGGCCCGCATAACGTCGGCGAGCACCTTGATCGGGTCGCGCCGCCGGTATTCTTCTACTTCGTCCTTGGTGCGGTAGGTGCCGTGGGCCGCGTCCGACATCGAGTGGCCGACGTATCGGTAGGTCCGCATCTCGAGCAGCGTCGGCTTCGATTCAGTCCGGGCTCGCTCGACAGCCTTGTCCACGGCCGCGCGGACCGTGAGCACGTTCTGGCCATCTACCTGCTCGGCGGGCATGTCATAGGCCGAGCCGCGGACTGAGAGGCCGGTCACCGCGCTCGCGCGGGCGACCGCCGTGCCCATGCCGTAGCCGTTGTTCTCGCAGATGAAGACCGCCGGCAACTTCCACAGGCCGGCCATGTTGAGCGTCTCGTGGAACGCGCCGATGTTGACCGCGGCCTCGCCGAAGAAGCAGACCGAGACTTGGTCGCCCCCGCGGTACTTGATCGCGAACGCGGCCCCGGCCGCGAGCGGGATGTGGCTGCCGACGATTCCGTGCCCACCGAGAAAGCCTAACGACTTGTCGAAGATGTGCATCGAGCCGCCCTTGCCGTGCGAGCAGCCGGTTGCCTTGCCGAGGAGCTCCGCCATGACGGCCCGCGCCGCGATCCCGCGGGCCAGCGCATGGCCGTGCTCGCGATAGGCGGAGATGACGTAGTCGTCGGGACGAAGGGCGGCGAGCGCCCCGACCGCGACCGCTTCCTGGCCGATGTACAAATGACAGAACCCGCCGATTTTTCCGAGCGAGTACGCTTCGCCCGCCTTTTCCTCGAACCGGCGGATCAGGAGCATCTGCCGGAGGTAGCGGCGGTGGAGCTCGGCCGTCGCGGCATCCACCTTGGTCGGCGGCTTGGGCGCCGCTGTTGTCGCCATCAGGAGCTCCTCTTCGCCTTCGCCTGGTCCACTTGCTCCCAAGCGTGGTAGCTGGAGCGGGTCAGCGGGCTCGCCTCCACATGATCGAAGCCGAGCCGGAGCCCGATCGCCCGAAGCTCGGCGAACTCGCCGGGAGCGTAGAACCGGGCGACCGGAAGGTGGCTCGCCGTGGGACGGAGGTACTGCCCGATCGTGAGAATGTTGACATCGCTCCGCCGCAGGTCTTTCATCGCCTGGACCAGCTCGTCCCACTCCTCGCCCATTCCAACGATGATTCCCGACTTGGTCAGGGCATCGGGATCGATCCGCCGCGCGTTCGCCAGGAGATCGAGCGCACGCTGGTAGCGTCCCCCCGGACGCGCCAGCCGATAGAGCCGGTCCACCGTCTCGAGATTGTGATTGAGGATGGCAGGCTTGGCGTCGAGCACCAGCCGGAGCGCAGTCTCGGAGCCCTTGAAGTCGGGAATCAGCACTTCGACCGAGCTGTCGGGGAGTCGTTTCCGAATCTCCGTGATGCAGCTCGCGAAGGCCTCCGCGCCGCCGTTAGGTAAGTCGTCCCGATCGACCGACGTGATCACAACGTGCTGGAGCCCCATCTCCGCGACCGCCTCGGCGAGCCGGACCGGCTCCACCGGGTCGAACGGCTTCGGGGTTCCATGCGCCACCGCGCAGTAGGCACAATTCCGGGTACACACATCGCCCAGAATCATGAACGTCGCCGCTTTGTGCTCCCAGCATTCGCCGATGTTGGGGCAACGGGCTTCCTCGCAGACCGTATGGAGGCCGAGGTCGCGCATCAGCGCTTTGATTCGAGCGTAGTTCGGCCCGCCGGGCGCCTTCACCTTGAGCCAGCTCGGCTTCCGCTCCAGCGGAACTGCGACTGAAACAGGGCGGTTGACCTCGGGAATGGCCGGGGCGCGGGTCAGTTGTACGAGAGGTAGCGCCACTCGGGATCTCCTCATCCGAAATGTCGGTACCAACGTCGGTACCGAGCCACCTAGA
This sequence comes from Gemmatimonadota bacterium, assembly GCA_039933355.1. Taxonomy (GTDB): domain Bacteria; phylum Gemmatimonadota; class Gemmatimonadetes; order Gemmatimonadales; family GWC2-71-9; genus SHZU01. The sequence continues at coordinate 16,002 of JBDTOH010000001.1, forward strand.
ATAGCAGCAGACGAGGTTGGACGGAAGCTGAGGCAGGGCTATGGGTTACGTTCTGGCGCGAGGCTCAGGTTTCGGCCCGCTCTTTCCCGTCGATTCAGCGCCCACCCGGTCGCCCGGCACGGGCTCGACAAGGAGGCCGGGAATCCGGTCGAACTCCTTACGATTCCCGGTCATGACTGCGAACCCGTTAGCATGGGCGGTGCTGGCGATGACGAGGTCTCGGTCCCCGACCGGTTGCTGTCGGAGCGCCAACCTCATCTCGGCGTGGCAGTTGGCGGCCTCCCGATCGAACGGAAGGACTCCAATCCCGCTTTCCAGGATCGATTCCACATGCTCGAGGTTGCCGTCCGGATCCCGGCTCAACAGGGCGCCGTAGCGGAGCTCGGCGACGGTCATCGTTGCGACGGCGAGATCGGCGGGAGAGAGAGCGCGAAGCAGCGCGACGACTGCCGGCTTCTGCCGCAGCCAATCCACGCAGACGTCGGTGTCCAACAAATACGGTCCGTGGCCCCGCACCCCCGAGGTGGTCTCAGTCCTCAGGGCCATCTGCGTCCATCCGACGGAGCGCCGCGTCCCGATGCGGCGCCGGTGGGAGGGGGGCGGGAGCGCTGAAATCGTCGGTCACCGGGCCGGCTCGATCGAACCAGCGCCAGAAGCCGGAAGGCCACTTGGGTTTGTCGATTGGCTCCAAGATCACACGGTTACCCTCCCGTCGGGCACGCACGAATTTCCCCTCGAACCGAAACGCTGCCGGGAGCCGAACGGCTTGGCTTCCGCCGGTCGTAAACAGCGCCGCTCGATATTCCTCGGGCACCGCCATCCCCCCGCCTGAGATGTAGCTACTATATATACTTCTCGCAGTTTCCGCAAGGACCCTCGGCGATGGCGACAAAGTAGGCGTCTGCATGGCCTCAAAGTCGCATGCCAGAAACTCTCGCGCGTAACCCGAATCTCGCAGGGGCGGACCGACAAGACGCAGCGGCGCCGGGCGGATTTGCCGGCGACTCCCCGCTATGTTCCGCAGTCCAATCCAACGACTCCAAGGCGTGGCATCTCATGAACACCTTCGCGCATCGGGCCGCTTCTCTCCTGCTGATCGGAGCCTTCGTTCCGCTCGGGCTTCGCGCCCAGTCGGTCACGGCGCGAGTCGACTCCATTGCCCAGCCGTGGAGCAACGGGCGGACACCCGGCTTTGCCGTCCTGGTCTGGCAGAACGGCGCGGTCGTGCTCGCGAAAGGCTACGGCCTGGCCAGCGTCGAGCACCGAGTGCCGATCACGCCTGACACGCCGTTCTTGCTCGGCTCAGTCTCGAAGCAGTTCACCGCCACCGCCATCATGATCCTGGCGGATCGCGGAAAGCTGTCGTATGACGACCGGCTCTCGAAGTTCTTCCCCGACTTCCCGCCGTACGCCGACTCGATCACGGTGCGTCACCTGCTCAATCATCTCGGTGGCCTGCCGGAATACGAAAACCTCTTCGTCGCCAAAGGCTTGGTCGACAAGAATTGGCCCCGTTCCATCACGACCCCGCCGAGCCGCTTCGAGCCGACGGCTCATGACGCGCGGACGCTGCTCGAGAAAGTTTCCGCGCTCGAGTTCGCTCCCGGGTCTCGGTTTCGATACAGCAACTCGGGCTACATGGTGCTCGCGCAGATCGTCGAGAAGGTCTCGGGCCAGCCGTTTCGCGTCTTCGTCTCCGAGAACATCTTCGCGCCGCTCGGCATGTCCCACTCGGTGCTCTACGACGAGACCCGTCCTGTGATTCCCGGGCGGGCCTCCAGCTACAGCGGGGCGAAAGGCCGCTTCAATGAGATCGACTATACGCCGTTCAACAGCATCTACGGCGAGGACAACGTCGTTACCAACCTGACGGATCTCGCGAAGTGGATCGCGGCGCTGGACCGGCCTCAGCTGGTGCGGCCCGAGACGCAAGCTCTCGCGTTTACTCCCGGGCACTTGAACGACGGCTCCGAGACTCGCTATGGCTTCGGCTGGTTCACGGCCGACTGGGGCGGGCTCCGGCTCATCCAGCACGGCGGCTCGTGGGTCGGTTTCCGGACGGCGATCGTGCGCTTCCCGGACTCGCTGACGGTTGCCGTGCTCGCCAACCAGGCCGAGACCGATGCCGAGGCGATCGCGGTGGCGGTCGGCGCGGTCTATCTCTCGCGCCCGATCGACCGGCCCGTGGCGCGGCCGATCACCGCGGCGAGGTTAGGCAGGCTTGCGGGCCGCTACCTCGTCGCGCCCAGGACTGTCGCGACGATTACCGCTGCGGGCACCCGCGCCACCGCCGATCTTCCCCGCCTTGGACGGTTCGCGCTCGCGTTCGACTCGGACTCGACCGCATTCACGCCCGCGAATATCCTGCTCCGGTTCCGGTTTCGCGGGGGCGCGGGAGGAAAAGCCGAGCGGCTCGAGATTGATCGGATGGGCGTGACGATCGCGGCGGGGAGCCGTTCAGCGAAATAGGGCGAGTGCCTTGGTGATGGTGCTGGAGACCCCCCAGGCGAGCGGAAGCCCTACCAGGAGCCAGGCGCCGGCGACCACGAAGGCCGGTGCGGTCGGCGCCGAGCTCGGCGCCTCCGGACTATGGGCCGGCCTGGGCGTTGTCGCGAGCGGCCCCCCATCGTCAGGTGGGAGATGATACTTGGGGTCGACCGGCCGGACCCGCGAGTTGAGCAGGAACCCGACGACCAAGAGCGCGGTCATCAGGTACATGGTGACGTCATATGCCTGCGCCTTTGGTATCCCCCGAGTGATCTGATAGTCCCTGATGTAGTTGACCAGCACGGGCCCGAGCACGCCGGCGGCGGACCACGCGGTGAGCAGCCGTCCATGGATCGCGCCGACGAACCGGGTCCCGAACAGGTCCGACAGATACGCCGGGATCGTCGCGAAGCCTCCGCCGTACATCGTGAGGATCAGCGCGAAGCAGCCGACGAACAGCGCGACGCTGCCTAATCGGTGTGTCGCCGGGACTGCGGCGTAGAGAACCGCACCCAACAGAAAGAACGTCGCGTAAGTCTGCTTCCGGCCGATCCGGTCCGAGAGAGAGGACCAGAAGAACCGGCCCGCCATGTTGAACAGGCTCAGAAGTCCCACGAAGCCTGCCGCGGCGCCCGCGGCGATCGACCCTTTGAACACCTCCTGGATCATCGCGCTCGCCTGACCGAGAACTCCGATGCCGGCGGTGACGTTGAGGCAGAGGACTCCCCAGAGGAGCCAGAACTGCGGCGTTCGGGTCGCGGTGGTGGGATGGACGTCGGAGCGGGAGACGAGCTTCTTGGGCTCGTCCGGCTCCTGGAAGCCCGCCGGTTTCCATCCCGGCGGCGGGAGCCGAAAGCTGAACGCACCTACCATCATCGCGGTCGCGTACAGCAGGCCGAGCACGGCGAACGCCTCGGCGGCGCCGACCGACGTCGGGGATGCGAACCGGCGCATCAGGGCGGCCGAGAGCGGTGCTGCGATCATGGCGCCGCCGCCAAAGCCCATGATCGCCATGCCGGTCGCCATGCCGCGCCGGTCGGGAAACCATTTGATCAGCGTAGAGACCGGGGTGATGTATCCGAGCCCGAGGCCGCACCCGCCGAGCCCGCCGTAGCCGAGGAGGAGCAGCCAGAGCTGGTGGGTGCGGATGCCTAACGCGCCCAGGAGAAAGCCGCTGCCCCAGCAGGCCGCGGCGACGAGGCCGCTCACCCGGGGCCCGACCCGCTCGAGCCATCGGCCGAACACCGCGGCCGACAGCCCGAGAAAGACGATCGCCAGCGTGAACACCCACCCCAGCTCGGTCAGCTTCCAGTCGTTCGGACCGGGCGCGGTCACCCCAACCGCCTGGCTCAGCGGCAGGTTGAAGACGCTGAACGCGTACGCCTGGCCGATCGAGAGATGGATCGCGAGCGCCGCCGGTGGAATCAGCCACCGGTTGAACCCGGGGCCCGCGACGATCGACTCGCGGGCGAGCCTCACTGCGCGAGCAGCCGCTTCACGGTCTCCCGCATCTCGGCGATCTGCCGCTCGTACTGCGCGCCGGTCGCCGGCCCGCGAAACCCGGCGTACACCTGCTTGACCCGCCCGTCGCGCCCAATGAAGATCGAGGTGGGGTAGGCCGTGAAGCCGGTGAGCTGCGGCAGCGTGGCCGCCGTCGCCTCCACGTCGTTGAGGCCGCCGCGGAGCAGCAGGTACGGGATCTTGAATTTGTCGCGGAAGCGCCGGATCATCCGGTTGTCCGTCGCGCTGTCGCCGCTCACCTCGTACGCGAGGCCGATCACTTCGAGCCCCTTCGCGTGGAACTCCCGATGGAGATCGACCAAGGTCGGCGCCGCGTCGTGGCAGGTCGGGCACCAGGTGCCGAAGACGTCGATCAGCACCACCTTGCCCCGAAATCGCGGGTCGCCGTTGCTCACCATCGCGCCGGCCAGGTCGGGAAACGAGAACCGGAACGGGTTGACCGTGTCCGCGCGGGTTAGCTCGGTCGGCGCGATCAGATGGGACCGGCCCGTGCTCCGCACCGCGGTGAACGGCGTCCGGGTCCGCACCCCCGCGTTGAAGACACCTCGGAGGGTATCGCCGTCGAGCCGTCCGGCCGCCAGATAGACGAAGCTCCCGTCGAAATGCGCGACGACAAAGCTGTCGGCCGACGCCCGGCCGGAGAAGAGGCCGTAGTCGCCGCTGTTTGCCTGGAAGGAAGCCTCGAGCCCTTGGGGCCCGTTTCTGAACTCGAAGACCCGCGGGCTCTTCCGCCCGTCGGTGACGAAGGTCGCGTCCCAGCTGCCTAACAATGTCGCCGGCGCCTTGGAGATCGGCCAGCTCCCGCGCGAGGCCCGGAACGGAATCGCCCGCGGGCCCCGATTCCCTACGTTCCGGTACATGCCGACGAGCGAATCGCCCCGCTGGCCCACCGTGATGGTCGCGGCATAGTCGGCCATGTCGAAGACGACCGAGTCACCCTGTGCCACGACGCCGCTCAGATCCGTGCAGCTCAGTCCGTTGCAGATCCGGCCGGTGAGCCCGGGGCGCCCACGGGTTAGGGTGAGCGAGAACGGGAGCGCGCCGCCGGCGAGGTCGAGCACCGCGCGCCAGGAGCCCGGAAGCGAATCGGCGGCCGGGCCGGGCCCGACGCCGATCAGGCTCGCGACGACCGCCGCCGGCCACAGCAAGGTCATATCGGCGGCGCCGACTGACCGCCGCCCGCATAACGCTCGCCCGCGTCCACCGCGGCCGGCACCGTGTTGCCACGCCACGGCGCGGGGCAGGGGTAGACCGTGCTGTAGGCGCAGAACGGGTTCCGTGCCCGGTTGAAGTCGAGCACATAGCGGCCGTCGCCGGTGGGAACCAGCGACACGAACCGGCCCGCCGGATAGCTCCCGGACCCGTTGGTCCCGTCGCGAAAGTAGATCTCGAGCTCCGATTCCTCGGCTCCCGTCGGAAACCGGAACACGCGGAGCCGGACAGTCTGGGCGCCTACGGTCACTTGAACCCGGCCGGCCTCGGTCGCCTGGGCCTCGACGCCGTCCGACCCGAGCAGCGGGACCGCGCTCGGCACCGTAACCGGATCGAGCGTCACGATCTGGCGCCACGCCGGCCGATAGTCGAAGTGGGTCGGCAGCTTGACGCTCTTCGGAGTCCGCCCGTAAAAAGTCGCCACTTGGCGCCCGGGAAGGCCCGCGACGACGAGCTGATAGTCGCCCAACGCGACGGCGCGGTTTCCCGGAACCGGCCGGCGATTTCCGCCGCCGACCAGCACGACGGGGCCGCTCCTGTCTTGGAGCAGTTGGGTCGCGCCGACCCCTTCGAGCGGGATGTCGCTCCCCGGCGGGCCCACCGTCAGCCCGGGGCCGATCGCTTGCTGGGTGAGGGCGCGGAGCGGCGAAACCCCCGCGGTCCTGAGCCACGTTGCGAAGTCGGAGCGCTCCCGTGCGAGGTCGCTCGGCACTTGCGCGGCGAGCGGCCCGCTCCCGGCGGCGACCGCGACGAGCAGAGCCAGAAGTCGGCGGCGATTCACAGCGTTAGGGCCCCGCGACGGAACCGAACATGATCACCGGTGTGGTCGGCTGGAGCGACCCACCGGTCGGTTCCACCGTGACCGCGGCCGCGTTGAACCCTCCGCCGGGCGGAAGCTCGAAAGAAGTGACGAGCGCGTGACCGTCCGGACTGGAATTGAACGTGACCGATGGGATCGGCTTCCCGTCTCGCATCAGCCAGAGCTGGTAGACCTTCCCCGCCGGCGCGGGCGTGAGCCGGAAGGCGTGGACGATCGCTTCGTTCGACCGTTTGTTCCAGAAGAACTGAATGCCGGGCGCCTGTGCCCCGACCGCCGCCAGCCGGACCAGGCTCAAGTCGTGCTCGGCCATGAGCACGGTATTCAACGTCCGCTCCCTCGCGGTGAGCTTGGCGTCGCTCGCGGCGAGCGCGCGGCGGAGATCCGCGATCGCCGTCTCCCGCTCACTGACCCCCTGTCTGAGCGACCAGGCCCAACCGGCCAGGCCCGCGGCCAGCAGCAGGCTCGCCGCCAGACCGATCTTGAGCGGCAGGCCGCTCGACGGTCGCGGAGCCGGGAGCACGACCACCTTCTCATCCCGGACCGAAGCCATCAATCGCTGCTTGAGCGCCGGGCTCGGCTTGGGCCCGGAGCGGAGGTTGAGGAGCGCGTTGACCTCGCGAAGCTCGGCCACCTCCCGCCCGAGCTCCGGCGACTGACCCAGCGCCGCTTCGAACGCGCGGGTCTCCTCCGGAGTGAGCGCGCCTAACGCGTATCCGGGGGCCAGCTCGCGCAGACTGTCGAGTTCGGCGGGTGTCATAGTCGGGTCGCGAAGTAATAGGGGCGAAGCGTGTCCCGGAGCTTCTGCATGCCGAGCCGCACCCGGGTCTTGATCGTGCCGAGCGGCTCCCCCAGCCGTTCCGCGATCTCGGACTGGGACAACCCCTCGTAGAACGCCAGCTCGATCGCCTGTCGCTGCGGCCCGCTCAGCTCGGTGAGGGCCGTGGCCACGTGTCTCCTCCGCTCCTCCTCATCGACAGTCATCGGTTGTTCGGCTTCCCATCCCCCCATGCCGGGCGCCGCCTCCGGCTCGGCCGCCTGCGCATTCTCCACCAGACGAGCGCGCCGGCCTCGGGCCCGCACCAGATCGAGAGAGCGGCTCCGGCACATCATCGTGAGCCAGGCGGCGACCGAGCCGCGCTCGGAGCGGAACCGCACGGCCTCGCGCCAGGCTTGCGAAAACGCCTCGAGCACCGTCGCCTCGGCGTCGGCCTGCTCGCCGGTGATCCGGTAGGCGACGGCATAGAGCGCACTTCCATAACGGTCGTAGAGCGCACTCAGCCCGGCCTCGTCGCCGCGCGCCATTCGTTCGAGCAGCGACCGGTCGTAGTCCGCCCCAGGCGTAGCTGGGGCAGTCACCGTGGTCCGGCGACGGGTCGCATCCATAGGGGAAAGATCGGACGCCGGCGTGATAGCATGGATCACCATTGTATCGCCTTCCCATGCCGGGCGTCTACCCCTTGGACTCCGCGGATCACCCTTCTTGTCTAACTACGGTGCGGTGGCGGAGTTGGATGCATTGGCCGCGGGGCCTGGAACCGGGACCGGGACCGTCCCGCGAAGCTCCGAGTACCAGTGGCCGACCAGGTTGGTTCCTGGTTCCTGGTTCCTGGTTCCTGTTCCTGGTTCCGCGTCCCCCGGTCCGCCGTCCCCATCCCCCCTTCCACTAGGGAATCTCTTTGGCCCCGTCGGACGAGAGGAAGAGCAGCGTTGTCGCCCGGCCGCCCGATTGGACCTTGACCACGTTCAGCTGGTCGGCGAACCGCTCGACGACGAGCCGGTTGGTGATCCGGACTCCGCGAAGGCTAGCGGGAGCCTGAAGCTCCGCTTGGAGCAGGAGCACCGACCCTTCGCTCCGCTGGGCGGTGAACGTGAGCGCGAGCCGGCGGCCGGCTTCGGTCGTGAAGATCAAGGCGCGGTCCAGGTAGGCACCGATCGCGGCGCTATCGCGCCCCGGAGGAAAGTCGTCGAGGAAAACCCGAACGGAGACGTCGGCACGGGTGCTGCCGGCGGTCTGCGTCACCGTGGTGACGCTCGTGTGGAGAGGGTGAGATGCGGCCGCGACCGACACGGCGACGCCGAGGAGCCAAAGCCGGCTCATCCGCCGTCGATCGCCTTCTGGATCGCCGCCGCGTGACGGCGGATCGCCGGATCCTCAGCGTTCCACCGAAGCGCTTTCGCAATCGCACCCCGCGCGTCCTGATAGCGGCCCGCCCGGTAGTAGCTCCACGCCAGGAGATCGTAGCCGTAGATATCGGGCCGGGTCTGAATGTCGCGCGTGACAGCGCCGAGAATCTGAGCGACGTTCCCGCCGTGATCGAGCAGGTAGAGGGCCCAGACCCGATGGAAGCCGCCGAGCTGGAGGCCGGCTGCTGCCTCCATGGCCCGGCGGTATCCGGCGGCTTCGGCCGGGCTGCCTAACGCCTCCTCCGCGTCGGCGATCAGGCCGAGCGTCGCCGGGTCGAGCCGGGCAGTGATGGCGGAATCGCCGAGCTCGACGGCGTCGTGAAACCGCCCCTGGGCGAGCGCAATCTTTGCCGCGAGCCCGATCAGCCTGGCATCCTCCGGCGCCACCGCGAGCCCGCGATCGACCCATTGCGAGGCCTCGCTCACGGCATCCGACTTGAGGGCGAGATCGGCGATCCGGAAGGCATACCACGCTCGTTGTTCCCGGGTGGTGTTCGCCTCCTTCTCGACCCGGTCGCGAGCACTCCTCAAGATGTCCCGCGCGGCGAACGAGCGACCCCGGACCTCGGCCCAGCGGGCGACCCGTGCCGCGAGCTCGGGCTCGTATCGCCGGAGCCAGAGCGGCTGAAACGCTGCGTCCGCCTCCGGATACCGGCCCAGCTCGAGCAGGATCTCACCCCGCTGCGCTCGCGCTGACAGGTTGTCCGACTGGAGCGCGACGAGCGAATCCGCCGCCTCGAGCGCATCGTTGAACCGGTGTTGCGCCACCAAGCTGGCGGCGAGCAGCTGCCAGCCCGTCGTGTTCCTCTCCCGGCGATTGGCCAGCGAGCGGCGCGCCGCCGCCTCGGCGCGGAGAATGTCCGCGCTCGATCCGCTCTCGCGGGCCCGCACGAGATACAGCGCGCCGAGCCTCGCCAGGTCGAGCGCACCTTGGGGATCGCGTTCGACCCGAGCGGTGAAGAACTCGATGTCGAGGTCGCGGACCCGGCGCTGGTCCGAGATCTCGGTGAGGGCGGTCGCGCGGTCCCTGGCGGCCGCTTTGACCGAGCGGAGATGAGCGGTGGTGGTGACCACCGCCGAGAGCGCCAGCACCGAGATCGTGATGCGGAACATGGTGTCGGCGCCCCCGTTAGTGTGGCCGTCGCGTCTGGGCGTCAGTTGGCGTTGGCGACGTATGGGAAGGTGGCCAGGAATTGGCTGTCGCTGCCCACGTTGTCGGTCGCTAGGCCGGGTGACACGTTATTCGGATCGAGCAACGCGCCGAAGATGGCGGACAGGCCGGCATCCACGACGTCGTCGGAGAGCTTCCGGCCGCCCCAGCCGTTCGCGAGCGCCCAGCTGAGCCAGCCGGCCGTCGAGGTGGCCTTGTCCGTCTGGACGATGAGCATGTCCGGCAAAAGCACGGTCGCGAGCGTGTTCGCGACGTTGTCGTTCCGGCCGGCGACCGTCTTGACGAAGTTCTTGAGCTCCGCGCCGATCATCGCGGCGTCGTCGGCCGGACCGATCACCGCGTGCTGCGGGTGGCTCCGCTTGGCGAGGAACACCTCGCTCACCAGTGGATTACCGAGGCGCTGGACCTGGTTGTACATCCGGGTCCCGTTCGGGCCGGTGGTGTTGTCGTCGTTGGTGCAGCCGGCGAGCACGGCGCTCGCCACCAAGACGGCTGCGGCGAAAGTGGTGGTGCGGTTCATGATGCCGTTCCTCTATTTCTCAGTGTCGAAGTTGGTCGATTTCAATGGAGCCACTTAGCGGCTGATCGTTCCCCAAATTCCCAGCTTCGCCGTCCCGCCGGCGGTGAGATCGGCGATCGGCAGCTCGATCACGATCGACATCAGATTGAAGCCGGTGACGTAGTTCACCGCCTGGCCTGCGGGCCGGAACGCGCTGGCGCTTGCAGTGCTCGGCAGCTGCGACAGCGGGCCGCTGACCGGCTTTCGATCCGGAATGATGCGAAAGAACTGCTCGAGATCGATGAAGAACGGATCATCGCGCGGGCCCGCGAACACCTGCATTCCCGACCCGGTCCCCAGATTGGTCTTGATGGCGCCCGTCATCGTCGCGTTGCCGCTCGCAACCTCGTTATTCATCGCGCCCTTGACCGGTGGCGCGATCGGGCCCCGAACCTCGACCTGCTGGTCGGCCCCGGTGCCGGTGAACGTGACCTGGATCACTTTGTCCTCGACGGCGTCGCCATCGTTATCGATCTTGAACTGATAGAGCAGGTTCTTGTCGAACGAGGCGCCCGCCGTCGCGGCCGGCGTGAGGAACGGCCGGCTGTTGAGCACCAGAACGATGCGGCCGGCTGTAGGGCTCGGAAACGCATAGACGTCAGTCATATCCTGGGACGGATTGAGCTCCGCGTCCGGGGAATCCTGGTGATCCGATGCAATCGCGATACCGGTGATGGCCGCGGTGGAGATCCCAAGGAGACTCAGGGCGATCCATCGAGAGCGGTTGGAGCGAAAAAGCGACATGAACAATCCTCCGGCGGGTGATAGACGAGTGGTCCCGTCGATCTACGCCGCGCGGTCCCGATCGGATTGATTGGCTCGAGTGGCGCGAATTCAGGACTTCCCGGGAGAGCACCCATTGTTATCCCGAGGTCGCCGGACGGACGGCGCCACCGTCATCCCGAGTGAGCAACGGGACCGACGGATCCGGGCCGCCGATTCCGGAGGCCTTGCCGAGTAGATCCCTCACTCTCGCTCGGGATGACAGCCCGATTGGCGACGCTCGGCGTGACAGCCTGACTGGCGACGCTTGGTACGACAACCTGATCGACGATCACTTCGGACGACAGCCCCGACTAAGCCCCAATCCGCGCAAGCGGCGCGAGCAGCGTTGGTATCGCGCGGGCTCGGTCCATCAGGGACCGTGATGCGCCCGGTTGCCCGTTGGCCTCCAAGATCCGAGCCCGGTGATACATCATGGTCGGCGTTGGGCTGCCCCACCGGCCGCCTCGATCCGAGGCCCCTAACGCTTCGCCGATCTCCCCCCGGCGATACAACACCCAGCTCAGCAGATCGTCCGACTCGATCGTCCGCCGGCGGGCGACCTCGCGGTGCGCCAGCGCCAGCGCGGAGTCGAGCGATGCCCGGTCACCGCGCTCGGCGAGGTAGAGAGCGAGCGGGGTTGCCGAACAGCGCCTCGCGCCGGGGCGTGGCCGCGATGGCGACGAACTTGGCCTCGGCCCGCTTCGCGTCGGCAACCGCGCCGACGACCCGCTCGACTTCGGCGAAACGGAGGTAGAGGTCGGGGTGCGCGTCCGAGAGGATCTGGCGGTAGAGATTCTCGGCTCGCGGCTGCGGCCGCGCGCGAGCGCAATATTGGCAAGCTGCTCCACGGCGCCGCGGTATCCGGGCTGCACCGCGACCGCGTGCCGTAAGGTCGCTTCGGCATCGTCCGGTCCGCGGAGCGAATGATCCATGGTGATACGGAGCCGTGCCGCTTTGGACCCGACATCTCGCTACGTCGGCTGGATGAAATCGGATGTAGAAGGGATGTACCACGAAGACCCGCAAGCAGACCCGCCGCCCACCATACTACCAAAACCTAACGGTCCCGATCAAACGAGGAGCAAACTTGCCGCCTTGCCGCCTTCCCGCCGTTCCTACCAGCTCCAAAACCGCTCCGGTCGCATCACTTCGATGTCCTCGAAGGTCGCTTCGCCGGCCATGAGATGCCCGAGCACGATGCCGGTGATCCCCGCGAGCAGTATCCCGTTCCGGCCGTGGCCGGTCGCATACCATAGCCCCCGCACGCTCGGCTCCCGACCTACGATCGGCAGGCCGTCGGGCGTGCCGGGCCGGAGCCCGGCCCAGCTGCGGGTTACGGCGAGCGACCCGAGCCCCGGGAGGAGCGAGCGGCCGCAGGCCACCAGGCCGGTGGTCGCCTCATCCGAGACGGCGATCGAGAACCCCGCATGCTCCTTCGTCGCACCGACCAGCGCCTCCCCGCGGCGATGGAGCACGTACACGCCGGTGCCGTACACCACGACCGGTGGAACGTTCGTCGGCCAAGGCAGCGCCGCCATCTGTCCCTTCACCGGCTCGACCGAAACCGGGCGGGGAAGCCCCGCCAGGCGTCCGCTCCACGCGCCGGCCGCGAGCACGAACTCGGCGCCTTTATGCCGGGATGCTCCTACCGCCGCGACCACCCGGCCGTCCACGGTCTCGATCCGGTTCACCGTATCCGAAACGAAACGCGCCCCGAGGCGCTCCGCATCAGCGCGGAGCGCCTCGACCAGCCGGGTCGGATCCACCGAGCCGTCGTGGGGCGCGAACAGCGCGCCATCGGCGGGGGCAAGCCAGGGCCACTCACTCTTGAGCTCAGCCGGATCGAGCCACTCGGTGCGGTGGCCCTGCTGGCGCTGCCACGCCAGGCTCTCTTTGAGACGGTCCACTTCCGTCTCCCCATGGGCAAGCCGGGTCACGCCGCGATCGTACAGCTCGACGTCGATTCGTGTCGTGTCGAGAAGCTCCGGCGCCGCACCGCGAAAATATTCCCGCCCCGCAACGCTCAGCTCGAATAGCGGATCGCCCTCGCTGGCATCGATCTGGGGGGCAAGAAGCCCGGCCGACGCGCGCCACCCCTCGCCGACCCTGTCGCCCCGGTCGACGACCAGGACCGACCGGCCGGCGCGGCTGAGCTCCCGGGCGCACGCAGCGCCGACGGCACCCCCACCGACGATGACGACTTCCGGAGTTGCGGTCACTTGGGCTCGGACGAAACTTTTTGAAACGTCGGGCGTATGATAGATTGCTTCATCGGTACCCCCGTTTCGGAGGAACTTATCATGGTCCGGAGTGTCGTGGGCTTCGCAGGATTCGCCGTCATTTTCCTACTCGGCCTCAAGCTGGTAGGGTTTCTTCTCGGCGGATTGCTGAGCATCGTTGGTTCGCTGCTCTGGTTCGCATTCCTCGGCTGGATTTTCTACATCATTCTGCGCGTGCTCAGCCCCTCGACCGCGGATCGGGTCCGCGAGGCCGTTCGGGGTAAGCCGAGCGAAGCCTAAGCGCCCCAACGACGTCCACGACGGCTTCCGCCGGCCGCCTACGCGGCCGGCATCGTCATTTTCTCCAGTCGAAGGGTCACCGTTCCCCACGGATATTTGGTCCGGATCTGCACCGGGATCCGGCGGGCGTCATCGGTGAGCCATAGCCGAGCCTCGGATCGGTCGGCAAACATCCCGCGGTCGTCGATGACCGGATTGAGCACGAGGCAGGTCACCTTGCTTCCGTCCGGCAGCTCCATCTCCTCCCGTTTGAGCACCCGGATGATCAGCGGGTTCTTGGCCTGGCGGAAGTACTTGTCGAACTGATAAGTCTTCCCCACCTCGAGCGGCGTCGACCGGACGAAATAGATGAAGGCGGCGTCGTCCAACGGGTGGGTCGGCGTCGGCTCCGTCGTGGTTCGCCCCCGCTGCCGGAAGAAACCCGAGTCCGGATAGATGTCGAAGTCGTGCGTCCGAACGGTGTTGTTCTCGTGGTTGTCGTTGCGGAACCGGAGCGACTTGAAGTCGGAGACCGTGGTCCACGACTCGAGCGTATTGCTCACCTTGAAGAACATGTTGCCGCCGTCGAGCTTGAATCGAAAGAGGTAGGCAGCCTGACCGCGCACCGTGTCGATCCCCGCGACCTCCATTGAGGCGGATCCGAGCGATAGGATCCCGAGCTTGGCCGAATAGTCGAAGCGCTCCCCGACCTTGAAGGAGGCCGCCGGCGGACCGATCGGCGCGACTGCCCCTTGTCCCAGCTGGATTGCCAGCCACACCGCGAAAATGCCCATTACTACCGAATCGCTCCTTCTTCAGATTCTTGTCTCTGCGCCGGCCCCGCATGCCAGAGGGCCTTCGCCATCGTCCAGGGGTCGACCCGACTCGGTCTCTGCTTGAGATCGTGCCGTTCGACTATCTCCACCGTTTCGACCCGCCTCGCCTGACCGGCTGCCCGGGCCAGAAGCTCGGCATTGGCGGCCCATCCGTCGTTTTTGAGCGCGGGTGACCCGCTGCCCTTGAAGATGTTGCGCAGCGTGATGAGCCTGAATGCCGCAAATCCCGAGACCGGATCGCGCACCCCGGCGACCCGATTGCCTTTCCCGAGCAGCCACGAGGCCCAGCGGCGAACCATGCGATATCCGCGGGGCATCTCTTTGGACGGCGGGGCCTGACCGACCACCACATCGGCCCCGCTTTCGATACGCCGGATGAAGTCGGGAATGAACTCCGGCCCATGCGCGAAATCGGCGTGGATCAAGACCGCGCAATCGCGCTTGGGTCGGTCGCTCCGGGCCAGCGCCTCGGTCAGGAGCACTTCGACCGACCGCGCATAGCCCTGGCGCTCCCGCTGCTCGATCACAGTGAGGGGAAGGACCTTGTTATAAGGCTCGAGAACTTCAGTCGTGAGGTCGGTAGACCCGTCGTTGACGACGAGGATCTGATACTCGCGGCCGAGGCCCTCGAAAACCTTCCGGATTTTCCACAGGACGAGCCCGACCGTCGCGGCTTCGTTGTGGCTGGGTATACAGATGTAAATCATTCTCCATCAACGTTCTGCGTTGAGCGAACGATACAGCAGCGCGACCGTATCTGCCATGGCTCCGGCGTCGAATTTGAGGGCGGCGATCCGGGCAGCTTTGACGGTCCGCTGCCGCAGGTCACCATCCTCGAGGAACCGCAAAACCGCGTCTCCGAGCTCGGCGGAGTTGCCTGCAGGGACGAGGAGCCCAGCTCCACCCCCCAACAGCTCCGGCACCCCGCCGACATTGGTCGCGACGACCGGCGTCCCGAGCCCCATCGCTTCCAGAATTCCGGTCCCCAGTCCCTCGTGGGTCGACGCCGAGACGAACACCGTTGCCGCGGCCACGAGCGGCAAGGGGTCGGAGAGATGACCGACGAAGTGCACGATTGGCGTCACGGCGAGGTCGCGAGCTTGTTGCTGCAACCCGGCGCTGAGTGGCCCGGTTCCCGCGAAAACCCAGTGCAAGTCGCGGGCTCGATCTCGAAGTCTGGCAGCGGTTTGGAGGATGACCCCATGACCCTTCTCCGGAGTGAGTGCGCCCACCACGGCTGCGATAGGACCGGTGTCCGGTAGCCCAAGGTCACGACGAACTGTTCCTGGAATCGCCGCCTGCGTCCGTGAGGTATCGATGCCCGAATGGATCACGGCGACGTGCCTCGGATCGAGGCCGCCGGCGATCAAGAGCTTCTCGACCGCCGCCGAGACCGCGATGACCTTGGCGGCTCGACGCCAGAAAAACGGGCGGCGGAGTGGAACGGCGGTGCGCTTGGTTGCGACGAAGGGTCTGCCCGCGAACCGGCTCGCGAGCGCAGCGATCGTAACGGCATGCCCGTCATGAGCGTGCAAGATGGCTCGGCTGTTCCGGGCCTCGCTGACTGTCGCTCGGAGCGCGGCAAAGGAAAGACCGGTCCGCCAATTGACGCCGCGCGTTGCCACGCCCGCGTCCATCGCGGCGCGCTCGAGCTCGCTTCCTGCTGTTGTGATGACGATCTGATCGAAGGTGCCGAGCCGGGCCAGCTCGCGGGCGAGGAGCGCGACCTGGCGCTGGCCGCCCCGCCACTCCCGTCCGGATGCGACGTGAATGATCCGTGCCCGCGCTTCGGTCACCGCCGCCGGAGAGAATCGGGGAAGAGCTCGCAGGCCGGCTCCTCGAACATGGCGACCGACGCGCGAACCCCGATGAGCGGAACATTGACCGCGCCGGCGTTGATCGTGCCCAGAACCGGTGCGCCCGGGACCGGCACGCCTTCGAAGAGAATGACGCCGGCCGGACCCGAGGTCGGGTCGTCAACCAAGACTCCGTAGCCGACCTTCGGTTTCTCAGGGAGCGGGCTGTCCACGCCGATCACCCAGTTCGCTTCCGTCTTCCCGACGACCTGTCCTACAATGCCCCGATATCCGGGACCGGCTGCCATCCGGACGGGAATGACTTCAGGCATCTTTTCGGGAACGGCAGCCAAGGTTCGGCCCGGCTTGGTGAACTCTTCGATGAGGAGGCTTGGACCGGCGAGCGCTGCGATGCCGCACGAAGTGCGTCCTTTGGATCCGGCGCAAGCGGCCGCGAGAACGAGTGAGATGAGGCCGAGACGATGGCGTGTCATGATCGAGCCGATCCCAATGTGGTTCCCAAAGATACACCGCCGGAGTAACATTCGACCGCCCCTCCAACGACCGACGCATCGCATGGCGCTCGACGATCTCAAGGCACGACTCGAGAGCTTGTTCGCGGACTATCGCAAGCGACCCGACCAGCGCGCGTACACCTCCGGACTGCAGGACGCCCTCGTGGACCTCAAGCTCGGGCTCGATGATCTCCGAAAGGCCCTCGGCGGCTCGGAGCAGGAGCTGATGGCCGAGCGCGGCCGGCTCGACGACGCGGAGCGCCGGGGCCGCCTGGCCGAGGGGATTCGAGATCAGGACACGGTCGCGATCGCCAAAGAGTTCGCCGACAAGCACCGGGTCCGGATCGAGCTGCTCGAGCGCAAAGTGGCCGTACAGCGGGACGAGGTCCGGCTCGCCGAGGTCGAGTACGAGGACCTGTCGAACCGGTTTCGGTCGGCTCGTCAGGGGGTCCCGCCCACCGAAACCGAGCCGCCCGCCGGGCCGCCCGCCGAGGATTCCGACCTGCTCAAGAGCCGGATCGACACCAAGGCCCGGCAGGCGGCCGTCGAGGCCCAGCTCGAGATGCTCAAGCGAAAGATGGGCAGAGGCTGAGGCCCGACGTTAGGCGCTGCCGGCGCCCGCCGCTACCCGAGCGACCATCAGGAGCCCCCGTTTGAAATCCCAAGACACCGCGTTCTTCGGTCACCCCGCGGGCCTGTCCACGCTCTTCTTCACCGAGATGTGGGAGCGGTTCAGCTACTACGGCATGCGGGCGATCCTGATCCTCTTCCTGACGGCCCCGCTGGCCGTGGGAGGCTTGGCGCTTCCGGTGCCGCAGGCGGGCGCGATCTACGGAACGTACGTGGCGTCGGTTTACCTGATGACCATGGCCGGCGGATGGATGGCCGACAAGATCCTCGGCTTGCGAAGAGCGGTCTTCGCTGGCGGTGTGCTGATCATGCTCGGGCACGTCTCCCTGGCGTTCCGCGGCACGGGGACCTTCTACGGCGGGCTCCTCCTCGTCGTGCTGGGCACGGGGCTCCTCAAGGGAAACATCAGCGCGATCGTCGGCCAGCTGTACGGGCCTAACGACGTTCGCCGGGACGCCGGGTTCTCCCTCTACTACATGGGCGTCAACTTGGGCGGGATGCTGGGCCCGATCTTCGTCGGGTGGTTCGCCCAGAAGGAATGGTTTCGGGCCAAGCTCGCCGAGTGGGGAATGGACCCCAACATGGCATGGCACTTCGGCTTCGCGGCGGCGGCGGTCGGGATGTTCTTCGGGTTGGTGCAGTACTGGTTCGGCCAGCGGCGCCTCCCTGCGCAGGCGCTCGAGCCGGCCGGTGCCAAGACCGACCTCGACCGCACCCGGGCCCGCCGCATGCTCGGGCTCGCGGCCGGGATTGTGCTCGCGATCACGGCGCTCGTCTACTGGATGAGCCGGTCCGGTATCATCACCCTCACACCCACGCTCATCTCGGGTTCGGTCGATCTCCTCATCTTCGGCGGCGCCACCGCGTTTTTCGTGTGGCTCTTCAAGGCGAGCGCGTGGACCCCGGAGGAGCGGAAGCGTCTCGTCGTCGTCTTCGTCCTCTTCCTCGGCGCGACGGTCTTCTGGTCCGCCTTTGAACAGGCCGGCTCGACTCTCAATCTGTTCGCCCAGCGCAACACGAACACCACCATCGTCGGTTGGGCGTATCCGCCGAGCTGGCTCCAATCGGTCAACTCGTTCTTCATCGTGGTCTTCGCGCCGGTGGTCGGCGCGGTCTGGTTCCGTCTCGGCGCCCGGAATCCGTCGAGCCCGGCCAAATTCTCGTTAGGCCTGTTCCTGCTCGCCGGGGCCTTCAGCCTCATGGTGATCGCGTCGGTGCTGGCGGGGAACGGCGGTCGGGTGAGCCCGATGTGGCTGATCGGCTGCTACTTCTTCCAGACGATCGGAGAGCTCTGTTTGAGCCCGGTGGGGCTGAGCGCGATGTCGAAGCTGGCGCCGGCCCGGGTTACCGGCCTGATGATGGGCGTCTGGTTCCTCGCCTCGGCGATCGGTAACAAGATTGCGGGGCGGGTCGGCGGGCTCTACGAATCGCTCTCGCTCCCGACGTTGTTCGGGATGAACGCGCTGTTCGTGCTCGGCTTCGCCGTGCTGATGGCCCTCCTCGTCAAGCCGATCAAACGAATGCTCGGCGAGGGTGTGAAGGCGTAGGACCGAGCTGGTTTCTCCGCTCTTCGGATCACCGCGCACGGGAGCCGCTTGCCCGCGTTTCCGGCCGGATCGGTATACTCGTCGTCGGTGCGCTCGTGGATCACCAGAGCCGAGGTGCCGTCGGCGCCGCGGAGTGAGCGCGGGCCCGGAAGCAGCGTCGCGCCGGTGACGAAGAAGACCGTATCGACGCGGCCCCGAGTGTCCACCGCGAGGTTGCCGAGGTCGCCGAGGTGCGGTCCCATCGGGTTGTGATGCCCGTGGTGCTTGAGAAACGGGTTGAGGTGCGGGCCGGCGGACTCGAAGCCAGGCGACTCGCAGCGGCCCAGACTATGGATATGCATTCCGATCAGCCCCGGCGGCAGCGTGCCGGCCACAATCCGGAACCGGATCGTGCCCCCGCTCTCCGTCAGCTCGAGGGATCCGATCGAATCGTCGGTGCCATTCTTGATCGCGGCGCGAATCGGCCCCTGCGCGTGGACCGGGCGCAGCGTTCCGGCCGGCAGGGTGAGCACCAGCAGCGAAACGAGCGCCTGAATCTTCATCCGGCCCCCCGGGTTACAGCGGCACCTCCACGCTACATTGGGTTCATGCGAAAGACCATCCCTGAAGTTCTCGGCGCCGTGCTGCTCCTCGCCGCGTGCTCCCGGCCGAGCGTCACGGGGCGGTGGCACGACGAAGCGGGGTATCGCTGGCGCGAGCTGGCGGCTGCGCGCACCGACCGGGCCGGCTTCACTTCGCTCGCCGCGTCGGCCACCGGGCTCGCTTTCCAGAACGTGGTATCCGAAGCGAAGGCGGCCGCCAACCGGCACCTGATGCAGGGCGCCGGCGTCGCGATCGCGGATGTCGACGGCGATGGGCGCCCCGATGTCTACCTCACCCGCGCCGACGGGCCGAACGCGCTCTTCCTCAACCAGGGCGACTGGAAGTTCACGGAGGTCGCGGCCGAGCGGGGCGTCGCGTTAGGCGACCGGGCCTCGACCGGCGCGGTCTTCGCGGACGTGGACGGCGACGGAGACCAGGACCTGATCGTCGGCGCGATGAACGGGCGGAACGCGCTCTTTCTCAACGACGGCAAAGGCCATTTCACCGACGCGACGGCCGGGTCCGGCTTTGTGCCGGAGGCTCGCGGCACCACCTCGCTCGCGCTCGCGGACGTGGACGGGGACGGGGACCTCGACCTCTATGTGGTGAACTACAAGGGCCGCACGATGTTGGACTCGCTCTCGCCGCAGGAGCGGGCCTTCGACCAGCTCGTCAAGAAGATCGGTGATCGGTACGAGATCATCCCGAGCCGCCAGGCCGACTATCGAGTCGTCCTCCGGCCCGACATCCGGGGCGTGAGCGTCGTGCAGCGCGCCGATCCGGACTGGTTCTATCTCAACGACGGTCACGGACACTTCACCCTCGAGCCGATCGCCCATAACCCGCGCTTCCTGGACGAAGACGGCAAGCCCCTCGAGGCCGAGCCCGAGGATTTCGGCCTCGCGGCCCGGTTCTTCGACGCCAACAACGACGGCGCCCCGGACCTCTACGTCGCCAACGATTTCGAGGACCCCGATCAGTTCTGGCTCAACGACGGCTTCGGACGGTTCCGGCTGATCCGGCGGGAAGCGCTCCGGTCCACCAGCAACTCGACCATGGCGGTGGACGTCTCCGACTTGAACGGCGACGGCTTCTTCGATCTGTTCACGGTGGACATGATGGGCCGCGACTCGCGCCGCCGGAAGATGGAGACGCCGACCCATACGCCGCTCCCGAAGAAGGCGGGCGATTATAGCGACCGGACCCAATGGCAGCGCAACGCGCTCCAGGTCAGCCGGGGCGACGGCACCTACGCGAACGTCGCGAACCTGGCGGGCGTCGAGGCGTCCGGATGGTCGTGGTCGGCGCTGTTCCTCGACGTCGATCTCGACGGCTACGAGGACCTGCTGATTGGAGCGGGTCACACCTGGGATCTCATGGACTCCGACACCCAGGAACGCCTCAAGAGCACGCTGTTGGAAGTGGACTGGCGTCAGGAGCGGAGGCTCTATCCCAAGCTGCTCCTCGACAACGTGGCCTTCCGGAATCGCGGTGACCTCACCTTTGAGGACGCGACGACCGAGTGGGCCTTCTCCCCGGAGCCCGGCATCTCCCACGGCATGGCGCTCGGCGACCTCGACGGCGACGGCGACCTCGACGTCGTAGTGAACCGGCTCAACGCCCCGGCGCTCCTCCTCAGGAACGAGGCCGGCGCCGGCCGGATCGCCGTCCGGCTCGTCGGCCGAGCGCCTAACGTCCAAGCGGTGGGGAGCCGGATCGAGGTCCGCGGCGGCGCGGTCCCGGTCGAGATCAAGGAAGTATCGCTCGGCGGGCTCTACCTCTCGAGCTCGGAGACCCTCTACAGCTTCGCGACCGGCCGGGCCGACTCCGTGACCGTGGCCGTCCGGTGGCGGAGCGGTGGGACGACCACGCTCCGGCTCAAGGCAGATCGCGAATACGAGATCAAGGACGCGGGCACCTCCAGGGCGCCGGGAGCGAAGCCCGAGGCGGCAGCTTCGCCCCTGTTCGAAGATGTCTCCAGCCTGCTCGACCATCGCGACGGTGAGACGGCGTTCGACGACTTCGCTCGCCAGCCGCTGCTCCCGTGGCAACTGAGCCAGCTCGGGCCGGGAGTGGGCTGGATCGACCTCGACGGCGACGGCGACGACGATCTGGTGATCGGCGCGGCCGGCGGAGAGCCGTTAGGCGTGTTCCGGAACGACGGCGGCCGGTTCACCCGCGTGCCGGTGACGCTCGATCACGGCCGGTTCGACTTGACCGGCGTCGTCGGTCTGCCCGAGGGCCGAGGAGCGCGGGTTCTGGTGGGTCAGTCGAGCTATCGAGCCGAATCGCCGGCTGAAGCGGTCGGGGTGGCGGGCGTGCTCGCCGCCGACCTGAGTGGCGGGCGCGACCACGGAACCCGCCCCGCCGTGGGCGGCGATACCACGAGCGTTGGACCGCTCGCGCTCGCCGACTACGACGGGGACGGCCGGCTCGATCTGTTCGTCGGGGGCAGGGTCGCGCCGGGCGCCTATCCGCTGCCGGCGAACAGCCGGCTGTACCGGAACACCGCCGGTGGCTTCGTGCTTGACTCCGCGAACACGGCGGTGCTGCGAGGCGTCGGGCTCGTCTCCAGCGCCGTGTTCACGGATCTCGACGGCGACGGCGACGTCGATCTCTGTCTCGCGGTCGAGTGGGGACCGGTCAAGGTGCTGATCAACGATCACGGCCGGTTCACCGATCAGACGGCGGCATGGGGACTCGCTGGGCTGACGGGGCGGTGGAATGGCCTTGCCGCGGGCGACTTCAACGGGGACGGCGCGATGGATCTCGTCGCCACCTCCTGGGGCCGCAACACCGGCATCAGCGCCGACTCGGCGGCGCCCCTCTATATGTATTACGGCAACTACGGCGGTGGGGGCACCGTCCAGATGCTCCTCGCCCAGGCCGATCCCCGCCTCGGCGGCCGGATCGCGCCGTTAGGCACTCTCTCCCGCCTCGCCAGCGTGCTCGCCGACGTGCGGGTCCGAACTCCGACCTTCGCCGTCTACGCGGATGCCCCGATCGAACAGGTCCTCGGCCCGGCGATCCGCCAGGGCGGACGAGCCGAGGCGAGGACCCTCGACCACGTGGTGCTCATCAATCGGGCCGGCCGCTTCGAGCCGCATCCGCTCCCGCTGATGGCCCAGATCGCACCGGCCTTCGGCGTTGTGGTCGCCGACTTCGACGGCGACGGCCGCGAAGATCTGTTCCTGGCCCAGAACTTCTCGCAAACCGACATCGCCACGCCGCGGTTCGACGCCGGCGTCGGCGTCGAGCTCCTCGGCGACGGCGCCGGCGCCTTCAAAGCTGCGAGTGTCAAGGAGTCCGGTATCGAGATGTTCGGCGACCAGCGCGGCGCCGCGGTCGCCGACTTCGACGGCGACGGCCGCCCCGACCTCGTGGTCGGTCAGAACGGCGCCGAAACCAAGCTTTACAAGAACCGGGCCGGCAAGCCCGGGCTCCACGTTAGGCTCCGCGGGCCGGAAGAAAACCCGAGCGGCATCGGCGCCCAGGTCCGGCTCCGGTACGGCACGGCATGGGGTCCGGCGCGGGAGATCCACGCCGGGGCGGGCTACTGGTCGGAGGACGGCTCGTCGCCGCTGTTAGGCGCGGCGGAAGCGGTGACGGGGGTGTGGGTGCGGTGGCCGGGCGGGCGAGTCGCGGAAGTCGCGGTGCCGGCGGAAGCCCATGAAGTGGAGGTGCGTTAGGAGCAGGCCACGGTTGAACCGCCGCCCAGTCAACGGGCGGGATGGCCCCGGATAGTGAACGCTCCGGTCTCGACCCATTGCGCGCTGCTGTCCGCGTTCTCGAGCCAAAGTCGCACCTGGTCTGAGGACGCGAGCCCGAAGCCGGTCACAAAGCCGACCGGAGCTGTCCAAACAAGGGAATCAGGCGACGAGGGAGCCGCCGTCAGCAGGTAGCCTTTGTCCTTGCCACCCATCACAGCGCCGAGGGCTCGTCGCTTGTAAGCACTGGCTATGTCGCACTCGCACCCGTCACTCGTCGCTGCGAAGTGAGCTATAAAGCGATCGCGGCGCTGACGAGGCACGCTGTCCACGGTAGCCAGCCAGCACCTCCCCAGTCGCTGATCGATCCGGATTCCCACGAACACGGACCTGCATCCGCTCCGTTAAATCCGCTTCCACATTGGGCGGCGCGCCCCGGGCGAGGGAACCGTCGTTCCGTCCTCAGCCTGCACTGGTTTCAGCAACTACGTTCGGATTGTGTGTTCTGGCTGAGTATCCGGTCCACTCAGGGCAGTCGTCGACGAACTGCCGCAACCAGATCTCGAGGCTCACCAAGTTGAAAATCTCCACCGAGTGGTCAGCTTGGCCGGCCAGCTGGGAGTTCAGCATGGTCTCGACGAGTGACTGGTCGATCAGTTGCCGCGCTCCGGTTTGCCCGTTCAGGAGAAGGTCACGGACGGCCTTGCCAAGCCCGCCCTGAAGCCAAGCCGCGAACGGGGTCGGAAAACCCTTCTTCTCACGCCGCCATAAGACATCCGGGGGTAGTCGACCATCCATCGCGCGCCGCAGCACCGCCTTGGTGTATCCTTTGGAGAATCGCTGGTCCGCCGACAGGGCCAGGCAGTACTCGACCAAGGGCCGATCGAGAAATGGGACTCGGGATTCAACCGAGAATGCCATGCTGATCCGATCCTCGAACAGGAGCAGCGATGGTAGGAGCCCTCGGCTCAGTGTGTTCCACTGGGCTCGCGTAAGCCCATCTTCGATACCTGGCGGTTCGACGATCGGATTGTGCTCGTCGAGAACCGCGGCCTCGATCGCCCCCACCGAGAGCAGCCCCCGTTCAGTCGCTGGCCGAAACAATCGCTTGAGCCGCCCTAGATCGGACTGGGACTCACGCAGGCCGACCCGATGGTTGAAACCAAGGCTCTCCCGGAGCACGCTTCTCCCGAAATTGCCCGGCGCCACCGAACGGTACGCCCTGAACTCCCGGAGACCTCGTATGAGTTTGCCCCTGCGCAGCAAGTCGGCGAGGAATGCCTTGACGAGAAACGGATAGCCGCCGAGCATCTCGTCGGCGCCTTGCCCATCGAGGAGGACGGTCACGTGGGCGGCAGCCAGTTCAATGACCTTCCATTGCGAGTACACCCCAATGCCCTGATCCGGCTCGCCGCTGGCCGCGATCATCCGTTGGAGGGTTACCAGATAATCGACGGCCCCGTCCGGAGAAAACTCGGTCTGTTGCGTCCCGAATCGCTCCGCAACCTGACGGAAATAGCGGGACTCGGACGATGACGTACCCGGGTAGTCGACCGAAAAGGTCCGCAGCGGATCGCCGTTAGGCGATAGGGCGACCAGCGAGCTCGAGTCGAGCCCCCCGCTGAGACAGATCCCGACCGGCACGTCGCTTCGAAAATGGAGCCGAATGGAATCGGTGAGGAGGGTTCGAAAGCCCTCCTCGGGCGGCGTGCCCCGATGGTCGCGCCGGACCGCCTCCAAGTCGGGCATCCAATATCGCGTGAGCGTCAGCCGACCGTTCTGCAGGGTGAGGTTGGTGGCGGGTGGCAGGGCGACGATTCCGTCGAATGACGTCTCATCGTAGCGCTCGAACCGGCGATCTGAAAGTTGTCGAATCAGGAAGGCCCAATTCGGCGCATGGCTGTCGGCGGTCAAAAGCGCCCGAATGTCCGATGCGAAATGGAAGGCCTCGCCCGAGTGCCGGTAAAAGAACGGCTTGATCCCAAACGGGTCTCTGCTGCAGAACAACTCGCGGTTGCGGCTGTCCCAAATGGCAAATGCCCACATGCCGCGCAACCGGTGGACGCACTCCGCGCCCCAAGTTTGGTAGGCGGCGAGAAGGACCTCGGTATCAGTGGCGGTCTGGAACGAGTATCCGAGCCGATGGAGCTCATGACGGAGCTCGATGTAGTTGTAGATCTCGCCGTTATACGTGAGCGTCAACGACTCGTCCGCGGTCTTCATCGGCTGGGCGCCTGCATCGGAAAGATCGATGATTGCCAGCCGCCGATGACCTAACCCGACGGAGCCGTCGACCCAGATCCCGGCACCGTCGGGACCGCGATGGGCTTGCGAGTCTGTCATCCACTGGAGGTGGTGCTGGTCGACCGGCCGGCCACGAAGCTCGAGAATTCCTGCGATACCGCACATTGAACCCTGCTTTCAACGCAACGAGATAGTGACCGGGAGGCTCCGCCGAAACATGCCGAGGCGGGTACGGACGTCTTGCCAGCCCCGCGAGTACGCAATGCCCCCACGGCACTAGGATTCCGCTAAGAAATCTCATCGCTGGGAGTTGCAGCAGGCTGTTGCCGCCGGCGTCCGGTTTAGGCTCCCTTACTTGGAGGGACTGAGTCCGTCGCCATTGAGGTCAAGTCGGGAGATCAACTGGAAGAAACGGCGTGCCTGGACCGATCGTCCCAAGTCGGGGTTCGACGTCGCGAGGGGCTGTGGCCTTCCGGTCTCCTGGAACTGCTGAAGACGATGGTCGAGGGCCCGTTCAATGCCGTCGACGTCGGTCGGTGCCACCACGTCTGCGCCCGCCTGGTGAAGAACCTGCCCGGTGGCGCTCGACCGGTCTGCCAGCGCCAAAAGCCAGGCTGGTGAGGTCATGTATTCGAATACTTTCGACGGGATCGACAGGTCCGCCGACTGC
>JBDTOH010000002.1:0-37183 GCA_039933355.1 Gemmatimonadota bacterium
GGCAGGAAGCCCGACGCCGTCCTCCACGCGCCCGGCCGGATCGAAGTGCTCGGCAAGCACACCGATTACGGCGGGGGCCGGAGCCTGCTCTGTGCGACGGAGCAGGGCATTGCGTTCGCCGCCGCAGCGCGGAGCGATCGGGTGATTCGAATCACGGACGCCGCCTCCGGAGAATCGGCCACGTTTCCCGCCTCCGCGGAGGTCGAGCCGGCGAGCGGGCATTGGAGCAACTATCCGATGACGGTCGCCCGGCGGCTCGCCCGGGACTTTCCGGCGACTCGTCTCGGAGCGGATGTCGCCTTCGTCAGTGACCTTCCGCCCGCGGCGGGCGTGAGCAGCTCGGGCGCTCTGGTCGTCGGGTTTTTCACCGCGCTCGCCGCCACGAATCATCTCGAGCAAGACCCGGCCTATGAGCGCTACCTCAACACCGCCGAGCGGCGGGCCGGCTATTTGGGGGCAGTGGAGAATGGTCGTGCGTTCGGACCGTTCCGCGCCGATCGCGGCGTGGGGACCGAAGGCGGAAGCCAGGATCAGACCGCGATTCTCTGCTCCCGGCCCGGGAAGTTGGTCCAGTACGGCTGGCTTCCGGTCAAGTTCGAGCAGTCGATCGACTTCCCCGAGGAGCTGATCTTCGCGATCGGCGTGAGCGGCGTGCATGCGGAGAAGACCGGTCCGGCGCTCGAGCAGTACAACGCGCTGTCGCGGATCACCGCGCGACTCCTCACGATCTGGCGAGAGGCCACCGGCGTCGACGATCGGAGCTTGGGGGCCGCCCTCGCGTCGACCCCCGACGCCACCGATCGGCTCGCTGCCCTCGTGCGCGCTCAGGGAAGTCCCGACCGGCTTCTTGCCCGACTCCAACAATTCCATCGGGAGGCGAGTGAGATCATTCCGGGGGCGGTGGACGCGCTCGTCCGGAGGGATTATGCCGCGTTAGGAAAGTGGGTGACCGAGTCGATGGCCGAGGCCGAGGCGGGACTCGAAAACCAGGTGGACGAGACCCGTCTCCTGGTTCGGAGCGCGCTCGACCTTGGCGCCGTAGCGGGATCGGCGTTTGGCGCCGGGTTCGGGGGGAGCGTGTGGGCCCTGGTCCGCCGCGACGACGTCGCCGCGTTTCTCGAGCAGTGGGAGCGGCGCTACAGCACCGCGTTTCCGACCCGGGGTGGGTCCAGCCGGTTTGTGGCGACGGCGCCGAGCCCGCCGCTAATCGAGCTCACGCCGTGAGATCGCCGTGGTGATCGATAGAAACCAACGGCTGCCGGGTTGCGTCCGAATGCCGAGTTTTCACGAGGTTTTCATGTTCCGATTCTCAGCCGTCATCCTCGGCATTGGTCTGCTTGCCTCAGAGTCGCGTGCCCAAGCACCGACCACCGCGCTCCGCGATACCCTCAACGCCCGCAGCACGGCCTTCTTGAAGTCGAGCGGTACCCCCGGCCTCGCGGTCGGCGTCTGGAAGGACGGCAAGGTCGTCTACGCGCGCGGGTTCGGCGTCCTCGCGCTCGGCGGCGGCCGGCCGGTCACGCCGCAGACGGTGTTTCACATGGCGTCGATCAGCAAGACCTTCGTGGCGATGGGCGTCCTGCAGCTCATGGAGCAGGGGAAGGTCAAACTCGACGATCCGGTCACGAAATACGTCCCGTACTTTCAGCTCAAGGATCCGCGCTACAAGATCATCACGGTCCGACAGGTGCTGAGCCACACGGCCGGGATGCCCGACGTCACCGATTACCTCTGGTACAAGCCCGAATACGACGACAAAGCGCTCGAGCGGTACATCCGCGGGCTCAAGGATTCGACGCTGATCGCCGCGCCGGGCGAGAAGTGGCAGTACAGCAACATCGGGTTCGAGCTGCTTGCGGACCTGATCGCGACGGTGTCGGGCGAGCCGTTCGAGATCTACGTCCAGCGCCATATCCTAACGCCGGCCGGTATGCGCCACTCGACGTTCTTGATGACCGACGTCGACTCGGCCAACCTCGCGACCGGCCACCTCCAGGGCAACAAGGGCCAGGAACAGTCGGCCTACTATCCGTACAATCGTCGCCATGCCGGCAGCTCGACGCTGCACTCGAACGTGGACGACATGCTCCGGTGGGGCGCCATCAATATCGGCCGCGGGACGCTCGACGGAAAGAAGATCCTCGAGCCCGCAACGTACGACCTGGCCTGGAAGCCGCAGATCGATCTGACGGCCCTGTACCTCGGATTCATGAAGCAGATGAAGATGGATCTGCCGATTCGCAAGGTCGAGATGGGGCTGGGCTGGCTCTTGATGGATTACAACGGGCATCGGGTGGTCAACCACGACGGCTCCGATCGAGGATTCCGCTCGACGCTGTTTATCTCGCCGGACCGGCATACCGCCCTGGTCGTGTTCGCGAACAGCTCCGACGCAAACGTGGAGGCGTTCTCGTTTCCGCTCCTCGACGTCGTGCTCCGCTAACTCAACCCGCGGCTTTCACGCCGCCATAGACCGTCGCGGGCCCATACTTCCAGACGCACTCCGGACGGGGGAATCCGCCCGCCCGGAGCGCTTCGAACTCCTCTTCGAGCGAGAAGTATCGATCCTCGCCGGCCCACTCGGCGAAGTGCCGGTATGGGTTTTCAACGCCGGACGCCTCGAGGTGCTGAGCCCAGAAGGCGTACGTCGTCCGGTTGGTGAGAGGCTCGTCCGAGATCGTGACGTCGGCCGTGAGGAAGACCCCGCCGGGCAGAAGGGCCGAATGGATTGCTCGATATAGCTCGCTCTTCCGGCTCAGCTCCCTGACGTGATGCAATGCCAGCGAGGCGACCACGGCGTCGGCGGGCGGCAGCGGATCGAAAAACGAGCCTTCCTTGAGCGTCACCCTGGACCCGAACTCCGCCAGCCGATCCGTCGCGACGCCGAGCATCGCAGGATCGAGGTCGATCAGGGTGACGTGTGCGGCCGGAAGCTCCGTCAGAATCCGCGCGGTGAGCGCGCCGGTCCCGCCGCCGAGATCGAACACGGCCCGAGTGTTAGGTCGGACCGCTTTGACCCAGCGCGCGACCGCATCGAGGATCGAGTCGTACCCGGGGATGAACTTCCGGACCGAACGATCGTAGTCCCGGACGTCGAGCGCGAGATGCTGAGAGACGGAGTGAGTCATCGTTCGGGCCTCGTGCTCGCGGAATTGAATGCGGTGGTGCAGATTGATGCCAAACCGGTGCTGACGCAAGGCACCCGTCGGAGAAAGAAGCCATGAGTCAAGACATGAGTCCCGTCATCCAGCTCCGGACCGAGATTCCCGGGCCCAAGAGCCGTGCCCTTACCGCCCGCCGGGCCGCCGCCGTGCCGAAGGGCGTGGCGATGTCGGCGCCGATCGCGCTGGCCCACGCGGAGAACGCGATCCTCACCGACGTGGACGGCAATCGGCTGATCGATTTCGCGGGCGGGATCGGCGTGCTCAACGCCGGCCATCGCAACCCGGCGCTGGTCGAAGCGGTGAAAGCGCAGCTCGACGAGTACACTCATGCCTGCTTCGCGGTCGCGAGCTACGAGCCCTATATCGCGCTGGCGGAGCGGCTCAATGCCATGACCCCCGGACGTCACGCCAAGCGAACGCTCCTCGTGAACACCGGCGCCGAGGCGATCGAGAACGGGGTGAAGATCGCGCGGTACGCAACCGGGCGGCCGGCCATCGTGGCGTTCGAGCACGCGTTCCACGGTCGCACCAATCTCGGCATGGCGCTCACGGCGAAGGTGATGCCCTACAAGAAAGGCTTCGGGCCGTTCGCGCCGGAGATCTACCGGATTCCATTTCCCTACTGCTACAGGTGCGAGCGCTCGGGTGGCGGCACCTGCTGCATGGCGAGCGAGGGCGCGCTGGCCCAGCTGTTCGCGGGCTTGGTCGATCCCGCGAGCGTCGCGGCGATCGTGATGGAGCTCGAGCTTGGCGAAGGGGGCTTCGTGCCCGCACCGCGCGAAGCCGTCGCCGCGATCGCGGCGTTCGCGAAGGCCAACGGGATTCTCCTGCTGATCGACGAGATCCAGACCGGCTTCGGTCGCACGGGGAAGATGTTCGCCTGCGACCACTACGACCTGGCTCCCGATCTCATCGCGACCGCCAAGTCCCTCGCGGGCGGCCTCCCGCTCGCCGCCGTCACGGGCCGCGCCGAGCTGATGGACTCGGTCCACGTGGGCGGGTTAGGAGGGACCTACGGCGGGAACCCGCTGGCCTGCGCCGGCGCCCTCGCGATTCTCGACACGATGGAGCGCGATCAGCTGGCGGAGCGGGGGGCTGTGGTGGGGGCAACGGTCAGGGAGCGGTTCGAGGCGCTCGCGCGCACGCACGCGTTCATCGGCGATGTTCGCGGCCTCGGGGCCATGGTGGCCATGGAGCTGGTCACCGACCGGGCCTCCAAGACGCCGGACCCGGCACGGACCAAGCGAATCCTCGCTCGCGCGCTCGAACACGGGCTGTTGCTCCTCTCAGCGGGTACCTTCGGCAACGTGATCCGGGTCTTGGTCCCGCTCACGATCGACGATACGACGTTGAGCGAGGGGCTCGACGTTCTCGAGGCGGCGCTTGGGGCGTGATGTCGTCCCAAAGGGGGGACCGGGCCTCGTCCGCGTGGCCCGGCCTCGGCCGGGCTGAATCTCTCGGTCGCTGTCGCTCGCTCGGGATGACAGCTCTCTCTGCAAAATTGTTCGTGCGCTGGCGCCCGCTTTCTGTAATGCTGTCATCCCGAACGCAGCGAAGGATCTACTCCCCGCAGATCGGGCTCGACCTCCGGGCTCTCGCGGTCTCCGGATGACGGAGATTCCGGCCGTCGAGCTCGACCGCGTCACCAAGAGCTTCGGAACCACCAAGGCGGTCGATCAGCTCTCGTTCCAAATCCACCGCGGCGAATTCTTCTCGATCCTCGGTCCGTCCGGCTGCGGAAAGACCACGACGCTCCGGCTTCTGGCCGGCCTCGACGAGGCCGACAGCGGAACGATCCGGTTGAGCGGCGAGGTCGTCAACCGGAAGCGGCCCTACGAGCGCGGCCTCGGCATGGTGTTTCAGAGCTACGCGCTTTTTCCTCACCTCACCGTGCATCGCAACATTGCGTTCGGCCTCGAGCAGCATCGGGTCGCTCCTGCCGACATTCCGACCCGGGTCGCGAAGGCGCTCGAGCTCGTCAGGCTCGATCCGGCCCAGTTCGCCGCTCGGATGCCGTCGCAGCTCTCCGGCGGGCAGCGGCAGCGGGTCGCGCTCGCGCGGGCGCTCGTGCTCGAGCCGGCCCTGCTTCTCCTCGATGAGCCGCTCGGCGCCATCGACCTCAAGCTCCGGAAAGCCATGCAGCTCGAGCTCAAGGCTCTGAACCGATCGTTAGGCATAACCTTCGTGTACGTGACCCACGACCAGGAAGAAGCCCTCACCATGTCCGATCGGATCGCGGTGATGGATCAGGCCCGCCTCGCACAGCTGGGCACGCCGGCCCAGATCTACGAGAATCCTCGGACCGCGTTCGTGGCGTCATTCATCGGCGAGTCCAACTTTCTCGGCGGAACGGCCGTCCGCGCCGTGCCGGGCGGTTGGGAGATCGAGGGCGCGCACGGGGCCGCGTTCCGGGTTGCGAACGCGGAGTCGATTCGCGCGGGCGAGCGGGTCGAGATCGCGATCCGGCCGGAATGGATGGACGTCTTCTCCCCCGACACAGTTCCGCCGGGGGAGAATCAACTGACCGGGATCGTGCAGGACGTCGTCTACCTGGGCGAGATGATGCATGTCGTGGTGGACGTGGAGCGGGTCGGTGAGATCAAGGTCGCGCTTCGGAACGAAGGCCAGCTCACCCGCCCGATTCCATGGCGTCGCGGAGACCGTGCCGTCGCCGCCTGGCTTCCCGAGGACTGTCAGGTGCTGGAGCCGGCATGAGATCTCCCCGGCAGTGGCTCCTCGAGCGGGTCCACCAGCGGCCCTCCCTGCGCGGCTGGGCCCTGCTCGGCCCGGGCCTCGGCTGGCTCGGCATCTTCTTCGTGGTCCCGATGATCCTGATGCTCGCGTACAGCTTCATGCATCGGGGGCGTTATGGCGGCGTCGAGGCCGGGTTTACGCTCGAGCACTACCGTCGCTTTTTCGATCCGCTCTATCTCCAGGTTCTCGAGCGCACCGTGCTCTGGTCGCTCGGCTGCACCGTGCTCTGCCTGCTCGCCGGATATCCGGTTGCCTGGGTCATCGCCCGGAGCACCCAGTGGCGGACCGTTCTGCTCTTCCTCGTGGTGCTGCCGTTCTGGACCAGTTTCCTGGTCCGCACTTTTGCGATGATCTTTCTTCTCAGGGACAGCGGATTCATCAACAGCGTGTTGCAGAGCCTCGGCGTGATCGACCAGCCGCTCACGCTTCTCTATACCCCGTTTGCGGTGATGCTCGGGTTGGTCTATGGGTTTCTCCCGCTGATGATCCTGCCGATCTACGCCTCGCTCGAGAAGCTCGACGGAGCGTTGCTGGAGGCCGCAGAAGTTCTCGGTGCGCGGCCGATGGCGCGGTTCTTCAAGGTCATCCTGCCGCTCTCGATGCCGGGGGTCGTGGCCGGCTCGATGCTGACGTTCATCCCGGCGTTAGGTTCGTTTCTGACCTCCGATCTACTCGGCGGCGCCAAAGAGATCATGATCGGCAACCTGATCCAGAATCAGTTTACCACCGCGCGCAACTGGCCGTTCGGCTCGGCGGCGTCGTTCGTTGTGATGGGCCTCGTGCTGGTCGCGGTGCTGGCGTACCTGAGGCGGCGCGACGTTGCGCCAACGGGCGTGGTATGACCCATCCGCGGCGGGCTGGATCGCGGTGGGTCGCGTGGGCGGCGGCGGCCGTCTACCTGTTTCTTCACGCACCCCTCGTCGTCCTGGTCGTATTCTCCTTCAACCGGTCAAAGTTTTCGGTCAGCTGGACCGGCTTCACGCTCGAGTGGTACAGACGTCTGTTCGAGCGGGGCGACATCCTGCGGGGTTTGGGTCTGAGCCTCGTTGTCGGCCTGGTCTCGACGGTGGTCGCGGCGGTGCTCGGAACCTTGCTCGCCCTGGGACTGGGCCGGCACCGGTTTCGCGGGCGCCAGGCGGTCGAGAGCCTTCTCTACCTGCCGCTCGTGACGCCGGAGATCATCGTCGGCATTTCGTTGCTCATTCTGTTTGTGCTGGTCGGGATTCCGCTCGGGCTCACGACCATCACCATCGCGCACATCACCTTCAACGTGTCGTTTGTCGCCGTTGTCGTCCGGGCCAGGCTCGCCGGGATGGACCGCCATCTCGAAGAGGCGGCGCTCACGCTCGGCGCCGACGAGCTGACCGCCTTCCGTCGGGTCACGGTACCCCTCTTGTGGCCGGGCATCGTGGCCGGCGCCTTGCTCGCGTTCACGATGTCGTTCGACGACTTCGTGATCACGTCGTTCGTTTCGGGGAGCGGCTCGTCTACACTTCCCATAGTGGTGTACGGCATGGTTCGGCGCAGCGTCGAGCCGAGCATCAACGCGATCAGTACGATCATCCTCCTCGCGACCGCTGCCTTGATCTATGGCGCCGATCGGTTGAGGCGAAGCGAAAGGGCTGGAACGTGAACGATTCGGTGACGCGCCGCGCCTTTGCGGAACAAGCGCTCCGTGCTGGTGTGAGCCTGGGCCTGGTCGACTGGTTGCTGAGTGGTTGCCGGCCCAAAGACGCTCCGAATCCCCCCGCCGGCGAAGGCGGCGGGATGCCGCTCGAGCAAGAGCTGAGCCTGTACATCTGGTCGGACTATCTCGCCGACACGACGGTACCGGACTTCGAGAAGGAGTTCGGCGTCAAGGTGACAGTCGACAACTACGAGAGCAACGAGGAGATGGTGGCCAAGCTCCAGGCCGGCGCCTCCGGCTACGATCTGGTCGTGCCGTCGAGCTACGTGCTGACCGTGCTCAGGGCCGCCGGATTGCTCGCGCCGGTCGACCGGACGCTCTTACCTAACGCCAAGAATATCGCGCCCCTGTTCCGGAACCCGCGGTGGGACCCGGGAGATCAGGTCTCGATCCCGTGGCAGTGGGGGTTCACCGGCATCGCGTACCGCAAGGACCATATTCAGGTCCCTCCGGATAGCTGGGCGATCTTCCTCGACCCCAAGTATCGCGGCAAGATGACCATGCTGGACGACGGCCGCGACGTGTTAGGCTCGTTCCTCAAGTCCCACGGCCACTCGCTCAATTCTGTCGCGCCGGCCGAGCTCGCGGAAGCCAAGACCGACGCAATCAGCGCCAAGAAGAACCTGAAGGCGTTCCTGTCCGCGCCGGTCAAAGGTCAGCTGGTGGCCGGGGATGTCTGGGTGGCGCAGCTGTGGAACGGAGACACGGCGCAGGCTCGGGCCGAGTCGGATCAGATCGGGTTCGCCCCGGCGAAGGAGGGGGCGACGATCTGGCTCGATGCGCTCGTCATTCCGAAAGCGGCCAAGCACAAGCGCGCGGCGCACGCTTTCATGAACTACATCCTGCGGCCGGAAGTCGGTGCGGCGATCTCCGACAAGACGGGCTATGGCACCCCGAACGCAGCCGCGATCCCGCTTACCAAGGCAAAGCTCCCCTACCCGTCGTCCGCCGAGCTGGCGAAGCTCGAATACCAGATTGATCTCGGGCCGGCCGGCGAGATGTGGGACCGAGTCTGGACCGAGGTAAAGTCCGCGTAGTCCGCCGCTGGAGGTTTGGGCGCCGCCTGCCTACCGCGATGCCGAGACGTGCTATGAGCGGCTCGTCGCCGACCAGGACAAGAAAAAGGAAGAGCTGCGGAAGCAAGCCAAAAAGGACCAGCGAAACTATGACGAGCTCAACTACCGCGACGATCAGTTCGATCGGATGCGGCGTCGGCGCTCGCGATCTCGCTCGTGGCGCTGACTGCGCTGACCCACAAGAAACGGCTGTACTGGCTGGCCCTGCTGCCGGTCGCTCTCGGCGTCGTGATGGGTCTGGCCGGTCTCTTCGGCTGGCACATGCACTCGGACACACTGGCGGCTGCTCTCCTGACATCCAGCTAACTCGATCGGAGCGCTAAAGGCTGGCAGCGACAAAGACGAGGCGGTGGAGCATGAGCCCCACCGCCTCGTCATCCGCAGTCTGCTTCCTACAGCTTGTGCGCCGCAAAGCCCTCGACGTGGACATCCAGGTTGTGATTGACCCGCAGGCCCACGACGCCGCTCGGGTCGTTACCCGCCTTGTCCATGGAGTAGACCGATTTCCCGTTGACGATGAAATTGACCTTGTCGCCGGCCGCATCGACCTCGATCTTGTTCGTCGCCTTACCGTCGTCGCCGGCCTTGTTGACCGCGGCGTTCGGCGTCCAGTCCACCAGGCTCGAGGTCTCGGCGCCCGTCCGCTTTTTCACGAGGTACGTGCCGTCGCCGCGGATCAGGAAGTAGATGTAGCTCTGATTCGCGCCGTCGAGGTCCTTGCCGGCGAAGAAGATCCCGTACCCTTCCGGGTGCATGGGCGCCTTCATTTGGGTAAAGCTCGCAACCGTGTGGAACTTGGGTCCAACCGTGCCGGTCGCGGTATTGTAAAGAATCGCCGCGGGGCCCAGCGTGACGTGGTAGCCGCTCCCCATTGGGACGAACTTCACGTTCGCGACGGGCGCATCTTTGTCCGGCTTGACCGACCAGCCGGCGGGCGGCTTGCCTCCGCCCGCGACGTCTTTGTCTTTGTCGGCTTGGGCCAGGGCGGACGCCGTGGCCAGCACTCCCAGAGCGAGGGTGACAGCGATGGTGGCCTTCATTGGTAGCTCCTTGACTGCGCGTTGTAGGGGGCCGCTGGGGCGCTGCTGAACTGCCGGAATTGCCCCCAGGGCTGGTGCTGGTGTACAATAGTGACGCCTGAGAACGCTACCCGTTGAACACGAGACGCTCAAGCCATGCTCGAAAAAGTCGGCCGGGTCCTTGCTATCCTTGGCGCCGCCGGTATCCTCGGCGCCTTGACCTTCGTCACCCTGCTGATCGGTGTCCTGGTCAACGCTATGGTGACCCTGATGGCCGGTCCGCTCGTAGATAAGCTCCTCAAGGAGAAGAGCCAGGCTTAGCCGGCGGTTTTTCCTCGACCTTCTCGGGAGTAGTGGCGGAGCGCATCGCCCCGTCGAAGTTGACCTTCAGGCTCGCCAATCCCTCCCGCAGGCCCCGCACTTTCATCTGGATTCCACCGCCCCTGCGGGACATGATCGCCATCATTCCGCAGGTTTCCGCAAGCGCACCGAGCCCCATGCCGGAGGCCCCTGCTTTCATCTCGTCCAGCGTTCGTCCCAGCCGCCGGACCACCTGTTCGTCGGCGCGGAGCCCAGCGATCTCTTCGATGAGCCTGTGAATCGTTTCCATCCTGGGAGGGAACGTCTCCAGCACCGCAACTTGGGCCTGCTGCCTGGAGGAGAGCTTGACCGCCATCGGAAGTGCCCCGCTGCTAAGACCGTTGCAATCTACTTGAAACGGGGCGGCGGGGGTGGGAAAGCGGACACTGCTACCACCTAGCCCATCCTCCGATATCACACCCTGAACCCGTCTCTTTAGCCAACCGCACAGATCCTCACGCCTTGCTCCAGCGACGGGATCGGGTCGCGCTGAGGGATGAACTCCTGCGCGACGAATCCTCGATACCCCAAGTCCACGATTACCTGCATGATCCTGCGGTAGTTGAGCTCCTGGGTCTCGTCGATCTCACCGCGCTCGGGGACGCCCCCGGTATGAAAGTGGCCGATATGGGCAAAGTTGTCTCGGATGGTTCGGATGACGTCACCTTCCATGATCTGCATGTGATAGATGTCGTAGAGGAGCTTGAACCGCGGGCTCCCGACGCCCTTCACGACTTCCGCGCCCCACGCGGTGTGATCGCACTGATGGTCCTTGTGATCGACCTTCGAGTTGCAGCTCGCGTCGTTGCATGGGGGCGGTCCTCCGACGGGACGATTTGAAGCTACCGCTGTTCCGACCTGCCTGCCCTAGTCACGCCGAACGGCGTCTTCTCCGAGGACGGCACCGAGCGCGTCGATCAGCTGGTCGGTGTCGGCGGGACCAAAGCACAGCGGGGGCTTGATCTTGATCACGTTATGATCCGGCCCGTCGGTGCTGAGCAGGACCCCCTTGTCCCGCATCCGGTTGACGATGTAACTCGCGGCGCGGGCATCGGGAAGTCGCTCCGAGCGATCCGCGACCAGCTCGATTCCCACGAAGAGCCCGACACCACGGACGTCTCCGATCACCGGGTGCCGAGCCATGAGCTCCTGAAGCCGAGCGAGGAGGTCGTTACCGGTTTCGAGCGCCCGCCATTGGAGTCGCTCCCGCTCGATCACGTCGAGAACCGCGAGCCCGATTGCGGCGGACACCGGATTCCCGCCGAAGGTGCTGAAGTACTCCATGCCGTTCGCGAACGACGCGGCGATCTCGGCGCTGGTCGCTACGACGCCTAACGGGTGCCCGTTGCCGGCCGGTTTTCCCATCACCACGATGTCCGGAACGACGTCCTGAGTCTCAAACCCCCAGAAGCGGGCTCCGACCCGGCCGAACCCGACCTGCACTTCGTCGGCGATCGCGACCCCTCCGGCGGCACGGACCCGCGCGTACACCTCCTTCAAGTAACCCGGCGGCGGGACGATCTGGCCGCCGCAGCTCAGGATCGGCTCGGCCAGGAACGCACCTAACGGTTGGCCCGCTTCCGCCAGCGCCGCGATCGCCCCGTCTACGTGCGCGGCGTAGGCCGTGCCGATTGACGGACCGGTTCCGCGGTAGAGGCCGCGATAGGGGTCGGGAAGGGGGAGCTTCCGCGCGTACGGCGCGAGCCCGCGGCCGCCCGGCCCTTCGCACTTGTAGGGGCTCAGCTCGACCAGCGTGGTGGTGTTGCCGTGATACGCGCCGTCGAGCACGATCGTTCCGCGGCGGCCGGTGTGGGTCCATGCCAGCCGGAGCGCCAGCTCGTTGGCCTCGCTGCCCGAGTTGACGAAGAAGCAGACCCGGAGCGGATCGGGCAA
This sequence comes from Gemmatimonadota bacterium, assembly GCA_039933355.1. Lineage (GTDB taxonomy): Bacteria > Gemmatimonadota > Gemmatimonadetes > Gemmatimonadales > GWC2-71-9 > SHZU01. Next base: position 11,954 of record JBDTOH010000002.1, read on the forward strand.
CGTGGCGGTGAGCCGCTCGGCGTAGCGGATCACCGTCTCGTGGAGGTACCGCGTGTTCGTGTTGAGCACCGCCATCTCGCGCCGGCCGGCGTGAACCACGGCGGGATGCGAATGGCCGACATGCGAGACGTTGTTGACCGCGTCGAGGAACCGGCGGCCCTCGGCGTCGTAGAGATGCTGCATCCAGCCGCGGACGATGTGGAGCGGTCGCCGGTATGACACGCTCAGGTTCGGACCGAGCAGCCCGCGCCGCCGCGCGAGAATGGCGGGGCCGTCGAGCGCGTCCCGATCCCGGAGGTCGGGCACGCCGGCCAGAACATGGGGATCCGGGCTCAGGCTCCGCCACACCCGGCGCTCGGCCGGCCGCGCGACGCCCGGGAACTCGCCGGTCCGGTCGAGGAGATCCGTGATGAGCTGGAAGTGAACGTGCGGCGACCAGCCGCCGTTGACGGCCGGCCCGCCTAACCGTCCGACGATCGCCCCCGCGGAAACCGGCTGGCCGGGTGAGACATCGCGGAGCGTCTCGAGGTCGAGATGGCCGTAGAGAGTATAGAATCGCCCGCCGCCGTCGCCGTCCTCGAAGGAGTGCTCGACGATCACGGTGGGGCCGTAGTCGCCCGGAGCGGCGTTGTTCCGCACGCTCTGGACTTTGCCCGCGACTGGTGTGCGCACCGGCGTGCCGGCGCTCGCAAACAGATCGACCCCGAGGTGAATCGTGCGCCACTCCGGCCCCTCGATCCCCTCGACCCGGTACTGAGCCGTCGTGTAGACCAGCCGGGCCTCGTCGTACTCCCCGATCCCAACCCGCGCGCCGCGCTCGGCGAGGAACCTCTCGATCCTGCCGCTCAGGCGGGGCTCGTCCGCGAGTAATCTCAAGTCGTCGATGAATGGGCTTCCCACCGAAAGGTCGATCCGCGCCGTTCTTCCACCCTCGGCATCCAGCGGGATCACCGGGTTGAGCTCGCTGCGGTGTGCCTCGATCCATCGCGAAACCCGGACCGACGCCGGGGCCGGGTCGCGGCTGCAGGCATCCCGAAGCCGATAGTGCGCCAGGCGCGGATGGATATCGGCGAGGCGGGTGAGAAGCTCCCAGGCCGGCGCTTCGCTGATCACGAGATACGCGTCGTCCGGCATCACGGCGCGCTGCATCGCGGAATTGACGACGCTCACGGCCAGCCGGGCGACGACCAGCGGGAACACGGCGGCCAGCTCCTGGTCCGTCAGCGGGTTCACCCGGTTGTAGCCGGCCACAATCGCACCGGCGACCGCGATCGGGTCCGCGGAGCGGAGCATTGCGTACGCGGCCGCGACCGCGATTTCAGCGACTCGGGCCGTCCGGAGCATGTCGCCGAAGTCGATGATGCCGACGGTCGGCGCCGACTCGTCAGCGCCGCCGGCGACGAGCACGTTGTAGTCGTTGCCGTCGTTATGGATGATCTGCGCGGGCAGCCGGTCCCAGATCGGCGCCACCTGCTCGCGGTAGGCGCGGAACATCCGCTCGACGAGGGCGCGCCGGCTCGGGTCTCGGATTGCTTCGAAGTGCCCGGCGATCCAGCCCGCTTGAGCGAGGTCCCATTTGAGGCTCCGGGTCGCAGCCGGGTGGTCGAGCCCGGCGAGCGCGGCGTCGATCCGGCCTAACAGCTCGCCGAGGGCCTCGAGCTGCGCGGGGGTCTTGGGGTGGAGCTCGGCGAGGGGGACACCGGGGACCCAGGTCAGCATCCGGGCCAAGTGGTGCGTACCGCCGAGCGGGACCGTCACGATATCGCGCCGATCAGGCGTCCGGATGACCCTCGGGGCCTGGGCGAGAGGGGCGGCGGCCGCGATCCGCTCCATGGCCGCGTGCTGAAGCTCCAGGACGGACCGGTCTTCCGTGCCGTTGGCGATCTTGAAAACCGCCCGCTGGCCGCCCGCCGTCTCGATCAGGAAGTTGCGATCGCGCTCGCTGGGCAGCTCGGTTGCGGTTCCCTCGAGCCCGAAGTGCTCGGCGGCGAGCCGGGCCGCTTCGGCCGGGTCGATTGGAGGTCGTGGATAGACCAGTTGGACGTCGGTGCGGGGTGCGTTTGTCATGGGTCGGCTCACCCGGGAACGTATCCGATCGCCGGCCGCCTGTCACGTCCGTAGTGAGATCCCACGCCTATTAGCGACGCCGTTTCACGGCTGAAACCCCGCGCGCTCGATCGGCGTACCCCCGGTCTATATTGCGTCCAGGAATTTTCAGGAGTCCAGTCCAATGGTCCTCTCGGATCTGTCGATCCGCCGGCCGGTCCTCGCCGCCATGTTCAGCGCGGGGCTTGTGCTGTTCGGCATCATCGGATATCGGCAGCTGTCGGTTCGGGAGTTTCCCGACGTCGATCCCCCGATCGTCTCCGTCTCGGTCACCCTTCGGGGGGCCAACCCGGCCGTCATGGAGTCGGCGGTGACGGACGTGCTCGAGGAAGAGCTCTCGTCGGTCGAGGGGCTCCGCACGATGACCAGCAACAGCTCCGAGCAGCAGACCAACGTCACCCTCGAGTTCAACCTGAACCGGCCGATCGAGGACGCAGCCCAGGACACCCGGGACCTGGTCTCCCGAGTGCGGGGCAGGCTCCCGCAGGAGATCGAGGAGCCGGTCGTCAGCAAACAGGACGCGGACGCCCGACCGTTCATCTTCATTTCGGTCACCAGCGAAAACTACAACCTGCTCCAGCTTTCCGAGTTCGCCGATCGCTACGTCAAGACCCCGCTCCAGACGATCCCGGGCCTCGCGAGCGCGGCGATTCGGGGCGAGCGTCGCTACGCGATGCGGGTCTGGCTTTCAGCCACCGAGCTCGCCGCCCGCCGGCTCACCACGACCGACGTGATCAACGCGATCCGGAGCCGGAATGTCGAGATCCCGGCCGGCCGGATCGAGTCGGAGCGGCGCGAATTCACGGTGCGCTCGTTAGGCGAGCTCAAGACGCCGGAGGAGTTCGGGAACCTGGTCGTCGCCAACACCGGCGGCCAGATGGTCAAGCTCCACGACGTCGCCAAAGTGGAGCTGGCCGCGCAGGACGACCGGAGCCGGTTCCGCTTCAACGGCAAGCCCGCCGTCGGCGTCGCGCTCACTCGGCAGTCGAAGGCCAATCTGGTCGAGGTTTCCGACGCCGTCCGCGCGGCCATCCCGGAGATCCAGGCCTCCGTGCCCAAGGGCGTCGAGCTGACCATCGGATTCGACCAGTCGATCTACGTGAAGCGGTCGATCAAGGAAGCCCAGGAAACCTTGGTGCTGGCGGGCGGGCTCGTCATTCTGATCATCTTCATCTTCCTCAGGAATCTCCGCGCCACGATCATCCCAGGCCTCGCGATCCCGACCTCGATCGTCTCGACTTTCGCAGTGATGTACTTCCTCGACTTCTCGATCAACAACCTCACGCTGCTCGCGCTCACGCTCGCGATCGGCATCGTCGTCGACGACGCCATCATCGTGCTCGAGAACGCGTTCCGCCATCAGGAAGAACTCCATGAATCTCCCGAAGAGGCCGCGATCAAAGGCACTCGGGAGATTGCGTTCGCGGTGATCGCCACCACGATCGCACTGATTGCGGTGTTCACGCCGCTCGCGTTCCTCAAGGGATCGACCGGTCGGTTGTTCAACGAGTTCGGTATCGCGGTCGCGGCATCCGTGGCGATCTCGGGGTTGGTGGCGCTCACGCTCACCCCGATGCTCTGCGCCAAGATCCTCCGGGTCCCCCCCCGCCACGGCACCCTCTACGTCATGCTCGAGCGCGGGTTCGAGGGGATCGCCACCGGCTATCAGCGCTCCCTCGGCGCAGCGCTTCGGCACCGGGGATTCGTCCTCGGCGGGGTCGGCGCGATGGTTGCGCTTGCGGTGCTGACGTTTACCCGGCTCAAGCGCGAGTTCGTGCCGCCGGAGGATCGCGGGCAGATCCAGGTCTCGGTGACCGCGCCGGAGGGGTCCACGCTCGGCTACACGGACGAATACCAGAAGCGGGTCGAGGAGGTCCTGATGAAGACGCCGGAGGTCGAGACGACCACCGGTATCGTCGCCTTCGGTGGCGGGCGGGTCAACAGCGGCTTCTCCTTCGTCCGACTCACCGACTGGTCGAAGCGTTCCCGGTCGGCTCAGGACATCATTGGCGAGCTGCAACCCAAGCTGAGCGCGATCCCCGGCGTCCTGGCCTTTGCAAATAACCCGCCCGCTTTCGGCGGCTTCGGCCAGCCGGTTCAGTTCGTGGTCCGCCACTCGGACTTCGAGCTGCTCGCAAAGGGAATGGACACGCTGATCAAGCGGGCCCGCCAGGTGAAGGGCCTGATCAACGTCGACACCGATTTGCGGGTTAACAAGCCCGAGCTCACGATCTCCTACGAGCGGGACCGGATGGAAGATCTCGGCGTGCCGGTCCGCGACGTCGCCAGCACGATGCAGGCGCTCCTCGGCGGGCAGCGGATCAGCACCTTCACCCGGAACAACAAGCTCTACGACGTGATGGTCCAGCTTGCCGCGGAAGACCGTGCCACGCCGAGCGAGATGAGCGGTCTCACGGTGCGGGGGAGCGGCGGCGAGCTGATCCAGCTCGATCAGGTCGCCCGGGTGACCGAAGGGGTCGGCCCCCGCCAGCTGAGCCACTTCGACCGGACCCGGTCCGCAACCTTGAGCGCGAGCCTCATGCCCGGCTTTACCCTCGGCGAGGCGATCGATTCGCTCGATGCGCTCGCCACCGAAGTCCTGCCGGCCGGCAGCAGTACCCGGCTCGGCGGCGAATCGCGCGAGTTCAAGGAGAGCGGGAGCGCCCTCTATTTCGCGTTCCTGCTCGCGCTGGTCGTGGTCTTTATGGTGCTCGCTTCGCAGTTCGAGTCGCTGATCCATCCGCTCACCGTGCTGCTCGCCGTTCCGCTCGCGGTTACCGGCGCGATCTTCACCCTGTTCATCGCGAAGAGCACCATCAACCTCTACAGTCAGATCGGCATGATTCTGCTGATCGGGCTGGTGACGAAGAACTCGATTCTCCTCGTGGAATACACGAACCAGCTGAAGTCCCGCGGCGTCGAGACGCTGGACGCGCTGCTCGAGGCGGGTCGAATCCGGCTCCGGCCGATCCTCATGACGTCGGTCGCCACCGTGATGGGCGCCATCCCGATCGCGTTAGGTCTGGGCGCGGGCTCGACCAGCCGGCGTCCGCTCGGCTACGCGATCGTGGGCGGCCTCGTACTCTCGACCGCGCTCACCCTCTATGTGGTGCCGGTAGCCTACTCGCTCATCGAGCGGCTCCGCGAGCGGGCGATGGGGCCCAAGGGCGTGCCGGTCGACGTCGCGACCGCGGGGGAATCGCGATGATCGGTGCCGTACTCGTCGCCGCGCTGCTGGCGGCGCCGGGAGATTCCATTCCCAGAATTTCCCTCGCGGAGGCGCTCAATCGCGCCACCCGGCTCGACCCCAACTACGTCTCCGCGCTCGCGTCGGTGAGCAGTGCGGATTGGGCTCGGCGGTCGGCCTTTGCGACGCTCGTGCTCCCGGCGATCAGCGTCGCCACAGATTACACCACGTATTCGACGGAAATCTTCAACACCGGCACCGCCCAACCGGCCAAGACGATCGTCACAGCGCGGGCCGACGCACGCTTCGAGCTCTTCAATGGCGGCCGCCATCTCGCGGACGTACGCCGGACTCGGGCCGAGCTCGAGAGCGCCGTCGCGACCGAAGTGCAGGTCCGGTATATCTCCGCGCTTCAAACCGAGTCTGCCTTTTATGCCGCCCTGAGCGAGCAGGAGCTTCGCGGGGTGGCTCAGGACCGTCTCCGGCGGGCCCTCGAACAGCTGGTCGTAGCCCGGGCGCGGGTCGTGAGCGGTGCCGTCGTGCAAACCGACTCGCTTCAGATCCTCCTCGAGGTGAACCGTGCCCGGGTCGGGTTGATCCGCGAGGAGGCCCGGCTCAACGTGGCCCGTCTCCAACTGGGCCGGCGAGTCGGGGAGAACGGGCCGGTCGAAGCGCTCCCGGCCGATACGCTGCATGCTCCTGCGCTGCCGCTCTCGCTGCCCGAGGCGATCGCCGTCGCGCTCGAGCAGGGGCCTGACTACCGGATCGCGCGCGCGAACGAACGAGGGGCGGTCGCGGCCTTGAGGGCGCAGAAGGCGAGCTACTTTCCAACCCTCGCTCTCTCCGCGAACATCTCATCGTTCGACGAGCGCTATTTTCCCACCGCGCTCACCCGCTCGTTCGCGTCGCTCTCGCTGAGCTTTCCGCTCTGGAACAATTTTGCTCGTGAGCTAGGAGTCGCCCGGGCTCGTGCGGGCCGCGATGTAGCGCAGGCGATCCGCTCGGACGTCGAGCGTGCCGCCGCCGCGGACGTGACCGACGCGTACCAGGCCTATGAGACGGCCCGCGCCGCGACCGACTATGCGGTTCAGGGACTGACCATTGCCCAGGAGACGTTCCGGGTCCAGCAGGCGCGCTACCGGGCGGGCGCCAGCACGATTCTGGACCTGCTCGAAGCCCAAACCGGCCTGACGGAGGCCGAATCCGAGCTGGTGCAGTCGCGCTATGCGATTCGACTCGCGCTCGCGGGACTGGAAGCCGTGCTCGGACGACGACTCTTCGAACTGAAGGAATGACAGTGATACGACGGGTCCAAATCGGTATGGCGGTCATCCTCGCGGCCGGGTGCGGCAAAGCGGCTCCGCGGGCCCCCGCTGGAGCGGGCGCCCAAGCTGCCCAAGCCCCGGTCCTGGTCGAGGCCGCGGCCGCGCGATCGGATACCGTCATCGACGCGATCACGGCGACCGGCCAGATCGAGGCGGTCCAATCGATCGAGCTTCGCCCCGAAGTGGACGGACGGTTGGTCGAGATCATGGTCCGTGAAGGCGCCGCGGTGGAAAAAGGCGCCGCGCTCTTCAAAGTCGACGATGGGGAGCTCAAGGCGCAGGTCGATCGCGCCGAGGCCGATCGGGATCTGGCAGAGCAAGCGCTCTCTCGAACCAAGACGCTGCTGACCGAGAAGGCAGCGGCGCCGGCGGACGTCGAGCGTGCGGAGGCAACGGCCCGGGGCGCCCGCGCCGCGCTCGACTTGCTGGCGCTCCGGCTCAACCGGACCGTCGTGCGGGCGCCGTTCGATGGCGTGGCGGGCCAGCGGCTCGCGAGCCTGGGTGACTATGTCAACAACAGCACCCGCCTCATCACGCTCCAGACCGTCTCCCCTCAGCGGGCCGTGTTTCAGATGCCGGAGCGCTATGCCGCGCAGCTCAAGGTCGGGCAGCGGGTGACGTTCCGGGTCGCCGCTCTGCGAGACCGGATCTTCACCGGCATCGTCGACTTCGTGGATCCGCGGGTCCAGCTGCCGGCGCGAACGATCACCGTCAAGGCGGTCGTCCCCAATCCGGCCCGCGATCTCCAGGCGGGTATGTTCATCGAGGTGAGGCTTCAGACCGCGCTCCGGCCTAACGCGACGGTCATTCCGGAGGACGCCGTGCTGCCCGGCCCGACCGGAAGCACCGTGTGGGTCATCACCGGCGACAAGCCCGTGCGGCGCCCGGTCGAGCTGGGTGTCCGGACCCCGGGATTCGTCGAGGTCACCAAAGGCGTCGACGCAGGGGACTTGGTGGTGGTTGGCGGCGCTGAGCGGCTCTCCCCCACTGCGACAGTCAAGGTGACTATCGTCGAGCGAGTGCCGGCCCGGGTTACCGAGGGAGCAAAACGCTAGGCCCGCTCATCCCCGCTCGGTGCACCCTCTCTCAGTGACAGTGCCGGAATCGGATCGAGGTCCGGCTCGATCCATTGCGCGCGGGCCTCGACCGAAAAGAGGCGCTCCCGCGAATAGTGGCGGAGCGGGAGGTTCCGGTCGCCCCACTCCGCGTAGAGCCCGTTCGCGCGATCCGCGAAGCTCGCGGATCCGCTCCACGCCGCTTTGAACCGCGCCGTGACTCTCATGTAGAAGACGGTAATTGTCTCGTGATATCCCTCGGTCGCCGAGTCGACCGTCCCCACGGAGCGGTTGTAACGCTTGATGGCGTCGCGCATGAGCGCGAGCGCGCCGTGCGCCGGATGGTGGTCGAGGTGCCAGAGCGCCGCGGTGAGATGAGCGCGATGGGTCCATGCGGCCTTGGGCAGCGTGCAGGCCGCGAAGGCGTCGCAGAGGAGCGTCGCCTCGGCTTCGGTCGCAAAGGGGCGGACGCCGAGGCGGGCCGTCCCGCCGCCCGCCCCCGATGGATAGGCGTCAGCCATTTAACATAACAAATGTAGCACTTATGCTACTTTCGTAGGCCTTTACACTAAACTACTTGTTGAATATACTATACGTGACACCAATTATCATATCAGCCAATCCTGCCAGGAGAGCCGATGACCTCCACTCTGCGCGACTTCCTCGAGATTCCCTACGACGAGCTCGAGACGATGAACCTCGAAGCCAAGCTGGAGCGGGTCAATCGGGTCAACCCCGACAAGATCCGCGAAAAGCGGATCAAGTATCTGGCGGAAGAAAAACGGATCAAGGCGGTCACGGTCTGCTTCACGGACCTCGAAGGTCGCCTCCACATGCTGGACTACGACAAGAAATTCCTCCTCAAGTCGTTCGACAACCTGACCTTCGACGGCTCGTCGATTCGCGGCTTCTCGGCCCAGCAGGAGTCGGATCTCCGGCTCGCCATCGACTGGCCGGCGTTCTACTGGCTGCCGAGCGACGTATTCGGGCCGGGGAAGGTGCTGGTGTTCGGCGACGTGCTCGAGAAGGATGGGACGCCGTACGTCGCGGACATGCGGGCCAAGCTCAAGGCGTATCTCGACCGGCTCTACAAGAAGGACGGCTACGTCTGCAACGCCGCCAACGAGATCGAAGGGTTTCTGTTCAAGGGGCGCGACGCCGAGCGGCACTATCACGAGGCCGGACAGTTCGAATTCATCTCGACCGGCGGGTACTATCACTCGCTGCCGGGCGACGCGATGCGGCTGTTCATCGACACGACTGCGGAAGTGCAGCGGGCGATGGGCTTCGAGAACGAGAAGGACCACCCCGAGGTGGCGCCGTCGCAGTTCGAGATGAACTACAGCTACACCGAGGCCAGCATCGCCGCCGATCAGGTCCTGCTCTACAAGCTGATCTGTCGTCAGGTCGCGGCTAAGTTCGACCTCACGGCGAGCTTCCTGCCCAAGCCGGTGACCGGGGTCAACGGCTCGGGAATGCACACGAACTTGTCGATCAGCCAGCGCGGGAAGAACATCTTCTTCGATCCCAAGGGCCAGGACCGGTTGTCCAAGCTCGGCTGGAAGTTCATCGATCGGATCCTGAGCAGCGGGCAGGACCTCTGTCTGATGTTCAACCCGTCGGTGAACGCATATCGCCGGCTCGATCCCCACTTCGAGGCCCCGAACCAGATCAAGGCGTCGCCGGTCGATCGCGGCTCGATGATCCGGATTCCGTTGGGCAACGAGAAGTCGGCCCGGATCGAGGTCCGGTCGATCGCGCCGGACGCCAACCCGTACCTGGCGATCTACGCGATGTTCAAGACCGGGCTCGAAGGGCCCGTGGAGCCGGTCAACGGCGACAAGAAGCGAGACCGGACCAAATTCCTTCCGGACAACATCTACGACGCGATCCGGCTGTTCAAGGGCTCGAGGTTCTGCACCGACCTCCTCGGAGAGACCGTGCACCGGAAGTATGCCGATCTCAAGCTGGCGACCGCCGATCGCTGCCCCAAGGCGTTAGGCGCTCAGATCAAGATCCCGGAGATTCAGTTCCATCACGAGGTCACCAATCAGTATCTCTGGAGCATGTTCTAGAGGCTGCAGGGTGACGGGGCCAGAGGGGCCGCAATGGCGCGGCCCTTTTGCGTTCCGGCCGGGCGACGCAACTCGGCCCCGCGATCTTCCGTATGTGAATAGATCGAGCGAGTCCCATCGCGCTGTCCGAGGGTGTCACTATGGTTCGATTGCTGCGACCACGATGGCTGGGTGTCTGGTCAGCACTCGTCTCAGTCGCTCCGGCGGCTGCGCAGACGATGACGGTAGAGGCCTACACACCGCGATCGACGCTCAAGGTGCCGGAGCATAGCCTCACGCACGCCAAGTATCCGTTCGTCGACGTCCACAATCACATCTGGAAGAATCTCTCCGACCGCGAGGTTGACAGCCTCGTCCGCGAGATGGATGGAATGGGCTTGCGCGTGATGGTCAACTTGAGTGGGACCTCCGGCGATACGCTCCGGTCTCGGGTCGACAACCTCGCGCGTCGCCATCCCAACCGCTTCGTGGTCTTTGCCAACGTGGATTTCCGTCGGATCGACGCAGCTGGTTGGGGCGAGCGGGCGGCGGCGCAGCTCGCGCGGGATGTTCGCGAGAACGGGGCGGCAGGCCTCAAGATCTACAAGGATCTCGGGCTCGACCTCAAGGATGGGTCCGGTCGGCGGGTTCGGGTCGACGACCCGCGGATCGATCCGGTCTGGCGAATGGCCGGAGAGCTCCACATCCCGGTCCTGATCCACAGCGGTGAGCCCAAGAGCTTCTTCGACCCGATCGACCAGTACAACGAGCGATGGCTCGAGCTCAAACAGTTTCCGGATCGGGCCCGGCCGCCTTCGCGCTATCCGCCCTTTGACTCGGTGATGGCCGAGCAGCACCGGGTCTTCCGGCGCCATCCGGGGACGACGTTCATTGCGGCCCATCTCGACTGGTACGGGAACGACCTCGACCGCCTCGGCTCGCTGCTCGATTCGTTGCCGAACATGAACACCGAGCTCGGCGCGGTACTCTACGACCTCGGCCGGCAGCCGCGGCGGGCCCGCGAGTTCCTGATCAAGTACCAGGACCGTGTGCTGATGGGCAAGGACTTCTACGGCGGACCGCAGGAGTATCAGGTGTACTTCCGGGTCCTCGAGACGACCGATGAGTACTTCGACTACTATCGCCGCCGCCACGCCTTTTGGAAGATGTATGGGCTCGGGCTTCCCGACGACGTGCTCAAGAAGGTGTACTACGCCAACGCCGCGCGGATCATTCCCGCGTTAGGGAAGATCGGTTTCGATCCGTAAGCCTCAGACCGGGTGATGCGGCGGGAATGACGGGGGTCGCGAGCGCGGCCCCCTTCGGCATTGGGTCAGTAGTACGCGACGAACGACCGGCTCACCTGGGCAACGATGAAGAAGAGAACGATCCAGCAGACGATGGCGGCGATCGTGTAGCCCATGCTCTTCTCCGGCGGGGATTTCATCATCACCGGGACCCCCGTGTAGAGAAGGTAGACGCTGTACAGGCCCAGGAAGCTGAGAATCGCCAAGCCGGGAAGGATCGCAAAGATGCCCGCAACCCAGCTCGCAGTGCTGGCGTAGACGCTCAGCTTGAGAGCCTGGCTCATGTCCTGCTTCCCGCCGAACGTCGGGGCAAGCGCGTTGAAGATGAAGGCGCCGACATACACGGCGACCAGCGCGAGCACGTACTGCACGATCCCATGCGTGATCCCCCGCATCAGTCCCACCCGCACCGTTCCAACGAGCGGCACGCCGATCCCGAACACCGAATAGCCGATCACGCTTGCGATCGGGCCGATGGCGGCGAGCGGAATGACGTAACCGGTATAGAGCTGCGCCGGAGTGGTCTGCTCCTGCTCGATCACGGGCCACTCCAGCTTCGGTGTGAGCAGGATGGCCTTGACGCGGGTCACGAGATCCATGGCTTGGGGTCCCCCGGGTAGAGAAGTGCGATCGGGCGGCAATCGCCTCGGCTGAGGCGCCGGATCGTGAATCATGGCAGACGGCAGGGACAACGCAGGGGGTTGCAGAGCGAATGTGCCTGCCTGAGCGGGTCCCGTCAAGGAGAGTCGGCGATCGGCGGCGGTCGGGACTTTCGCGAAAGGGCGACTAGGTTCTTCTTTCACGACCCATGGACGATTCAATTTTCCCGGCCGATCGGGCCACGCTGCTCGACCGGCTCGCCGCGCTGGAGCGAGCCTCCCGGCCGCTGGACCCCGGCACGACGAGGCGCCGTGCGCTCCGCGACCCGGTGCTCGCGTCGGCGGAGCGCTTTCTGCGCCGGATTCGGGACCTCAAGGCGTTCGACGAGACCGAGGATAAGGGCGCCGCGTTACTGGAGTCGCCGGTGTCGGAAACCGGCCTGCCCATCGAGGAAGTCATCCGCATCTTCGAGCACGATGTGGTCCGGCCCGGGCTCAATCCGGCATCGCCCGGGCACCTGGCCTACGTGCCCGGGGGCGGCATCTATCACTCCTCGTTAGGCGACTATCTCGCCGCGGTCACCAACAAGTACGCCGGCATCTTCTTCACCGGTCCGGGGCCCGTCCGGATGGAGAACCAGCTGACCCGGTGGGTCGCCGATCTGGTCGGCTATCCGGCGGGCGCAGGCGGGAACCTCGCGTCGGGCGGCAGCATCGCAAACCTCACCGCCATCGCAACGGCGCGGGACGCGCACGGGCTCAAGGGCGCCGACTTCCACCGGGTCGTGGTCTATCTCACGGACCAGGCGCATCACTGCGTCGAGAAGGCCGTCCGGATCGCCGGCCTCGGCGAGGCTATCGTGCGGCGGGTCGCGGTGGATGATCGCTACCGGATGCGGCCCGATGCCCTCGCCGATGGGATCGCGGCCGACCGAGCCTCCGGGCTTCTCCCGTGGCTGGTGATCGCTTCGGCGGGCACGACGGATGTCGGCGCCGTGGACCCGCTCGACGCGATCGCCACGGTCGCGGAGCGAGAGCGCTGCTGGTTCCACGTCGATGCGGCGTACGGCGGCTTCTTCCTGCTCACCGACTACGGACGCAAGATGCTCAAGGGCATCGAGCGCTCCGACTCCGTCGTGCTCGACCCGCACAAGAGCCTGTTTCTCCCGTACGGAACCGGCCTGGTGCTGGTCAAAGACGCGCGGGCGATGATGGCGACCAATCACTATTTCGCGAACTACATGCAGGACTCGCGGCGGGAGCCAAGCGACGTTTCGCCGGCGGACGTGTCGCCCGAGCTGACGAAGCACTTTCGCGCGGTGCGGATGTGGCTCCCGCTCAAGCTCCTCGGCGTCGCGCCGTTTCGGGCGGCGCTCGAGGAGAAGCTTCTCCTGGCCCGGTACTTTCACGCCGCGGTCGGCGAGCTGGGGTTCGAGGTCGGTCCGCCGCCGGAGCTGTCGATCTCGACTTACCGGTACGTCCCGCCGGGCGCTTCCCTCGCGGAGGCGAACGTGATCAACCAGCGAATCGTAGACGCGGTCCGGCGTGACGGGCGGGTGTTTCTCTCGTCGACCATGCTCGACGGGCGCTTCACGCTCCGGATGGTAGCGCTGTCGTTCCGGACTCACCGGCGCACGATGGACCTGGCGCTCCGGGTGCTGCGAGACGCGGTCGCGAGCGAGGCGCCGAACGGAGTCCGGGTATGAACCGGCGCCGGTTTCTGGCTCAGCTCTCGGCCGGATGATACCGATGCCTAACGATGACACCGACCGATGACGCTCTTCCCTGGATTCGAGCCCCGATGGTTCGACGTAGGCGACGTGGTAATTCACGGCGTCGTCGGCGGCTCCGGCCCGCCGCTCCTCCTGCTCCACGGCTACCCGCAAACCCATGCGATGTGGCATCAGGTCGCCGGCCAGCTCGCCGAGCGGTTCACGGTCGTGGCCACCGATCTCAGGGGCTACGGTGCGAGTGGCAAGCCGGACGGCCCCTCCGATCACCGGAGCTACTCGAAGCGCGCCATGGCCCTCGATCAGGTGCGGGTGATGGGCTCGCTCGGCTTCGACCGGTTTTGCCTCGCCGGCCACGATCGCGGGGGGCGGGTCGCGCATCGCATGGCGCTCGATCATGAAGCGCGGATCGAGCGCTGGGCGGTGCTGGACATCGCGCCGACTCGGACGATGTATCTCCGGTCGGATCGGCCCTTCGCGGAGGCGTACTATCATTGGTTCTTTCTGATCCAGCCGGCTCCGTTTCCGGAGCACCTGATCGGGTCCGACCCCGATTTCTTCTTGAGCTGGCATTTGGGGAGCCGCCATGGCGGGCTCGCGGCGTTCGATCCGGTTGCGCTGGCCGAGTACCGGGCGGCATTCCAGAATCCGGCGACGATTCACGCGACGTGCGAAGACTACCGGGCCGCCGCAACGATTGATCTCGAGCACGACGAGGCCGATCTCGCCCACCGGGTCCGCGCGCCGCTCTTGGTGCTGTGGGGACGACACGGCGTAGTGGAGCGCTGCTTCAAGCCGCTTGAAGACTGGCGCGAGCGAGTCGTCGAAGTGACGGGCCGCGCAGTCGACTGCGGTCACTATCTGGCCGAAGAGGCTCCCGCCGCCGTGGTGAAGGAGCTGGTGACGTTCTACCGAGGAGCGAAGCGATGAGATTCGGTCGGGTGATCGTGCTCGGGCTCGTGGGGGCGGCCGGAAGACTGGAGGCCCAGGAGCGGATCGACCTGGATGTCATCGCGAAGATTCGCGAGGAGGGATTCCAGCGATCCCAAGTGATGGACCTGGCCTGGTATATGACCGACGTCCTGGGACCGCGGCTCACCGGCTCGCCCGGAGCCCATCGGGCGGAGCGCTGGGCCAAGACGAAGATGGAGGAGATCGGGCTCAAGAACGCGGTGATCGAGCCCTTCGGTGAGCATGGCGTGGGGTGGACCAACGAATACACCTCGCTCCATCTGCTCGAGCCGACCTACCAGCCGATCATCGGCTACCCGCAGGCATTCACGCCGGGCACCGCCGGCAAGATCACCGGCGCGCCCGCGATCGTTGCGATCAGCTCGAGCGCCGACTTCGTCAAATACCGCGGCAAGCTCAAGGGCGCGATCGTCTTGTCGACGCCGCCGTTTCCGGCCGGTCCCCGTTTCACCGCCGACGCGAAGCGGTTCGGGCCGGACGAGCTCACGGCGATGGCGCGGTCGACCATCGGCTCGCCGCTCGAGTTCGAGGGAAAACCTAACGCCTGGAACGATGTGGTCCGGGCGTTCCTGCCGGTGGGCACGGAGGTGGACGGTCGCGGTCCGTCGCCGGTCGACGTCCTCAAATTCCTGAAGGCCGAAGGGGTTGCGGTGGTGCTGGAAGCCGCGCCCGGGGGAGACGGGACGGTGTTCGTCACCGGGCGAGCGGGGAATCGGCAGGATCGGTCGCAGGCGGCGGTGCTCGCATCGCCACCGGTCGTGAGCGTGGCGGCGGAGCACTACAACCGGATCTATCGGCTGGCGCAGCGAGGCATTCCGACCAAGCTCGAGATCGAAGTCCGTAACGCGCTCGACAACTCGGATACCAAGGGTTACAACGTGCTCGGGGAGATTCCGGGAACCGATCTCGCGGACCAGCTGATCATGACGGGCGGGCACTTCGACTCATGGCACGCGGCCACCGGCGCGACCGACGACGCGGCCGGCGTGGCAGTGGCGCTCGAGGCGCTTCGAATCCTCAAGGCGGTCGGCGCGACGCCTCGGCGAACCATCCGGGTGGCATTCTGGAGCTGGGAGGAAGGCGGCGTCAACGGCTCGCGCGCGTACGTCAAGAATCACTTCGGCGACCGGGCCAATCCGACGGCGCTCTACGATAAGCTGGCCGGCTATTTCAACGTCGACAACGGCGGCGGCCGGATCCGGGGCGTCTACCTGCACGGCAACGAGCGGGTCCGTCCGATTTTCGAGGCGTGGATCAAGCCGTTTGCGGACCTCGACATGAGCACGATCACGATCGCAAACGAGTTCGGAGTCGATGCGGTGGCGTTCGACTTGGCAGGATTGCCCGGGTTTCAGTTCATTCAGGATCCGATGGACTACGAGAGCCGCACCCATCATTCGAACATGGATGTGTATGACAAGCTGGTGCCCGACGATCTCCGCCGGAACGCGGTGATTCTGGCGAGCTTTCTGTATCTCGCGGCGATGCGGGACCAGGCGCTGCCGAGGGAAGGGCGATAGCATCGTTGTGGCGGTGAACAACGCGAGAGATCTCGCCGATCCAAGATGAGCTGAATCGAGGTAGACGATGCGACTGATTGCCGGGGTCGTTCTCGCTCTGTCGTCCCCGCTTGCGGCGCAAGCGCCGGTGACGATCTACGCGAGCCGCCTGCTCGATGGGAAGGGCGGCCAGCAGAAGGATGTGACCGTCACCGTGGACGGGCCGCGAATTCTCCGGGTCGAGCGCGGCAGGCCGGAAAAGCCGCCGACGTTCGACTACACCGGCTACACGATCATGCCGGGGCTGATCGACGTGCACACCCACGTTACCGGCTACATCAATCGGAAGGGCCGCCTCCACACTCCGGACGACGGCGATACGCCCGCGGAGGCCGCGCTCTCGGCGGCGGCGGGAGCCTACGCGACGCTCATGGCCGGCTTTACGACGATTCAGAGCATCGGATCGATCGACGACAAGGATCTCCGCGACTGGATCGACCGAGGGGACATCCCCGGCCCCCGAATGCTCACGTCGCTCGAGCCGATCACCGACGCAAGCCTAACGCCGGACCAGCTCCGTGCGCAGGTGAGGAGCCGGGTCGAGCAGGGCGCCGACGTGATCAAGCTGTTCGCCTCGAAGAGCATCCGTGATGGCGGTACCCAAACGCTGAGCGAAGAGCAGCTGCGGGCGGCCTGCGGCGAGGCCAAGAAGCTCGGACGGCGCACCGTCGTCCACGCGCACAGCGCCGAAAGCATGCGGGCCGCCGTGCTCGCCGGGTGCAGCCAGATCGAGCACGGAATATTCTCCACGCCGGAGGTGCTCAAGCTCATGGCCGACCGGGGGACCTACTTTGGCCCGCAATGCGCGCTCATCTTCCGGAACTACCTCGACAACCGGCCCAAGTTCGAGGGCATCGGGAACTACAACGCGGCGGGCTTCGCGGCGATGGAGAAGGCGATTCCGCTCGCGATCGGCGTGGTCCGCCAGAGCGCGTCGGTCCCCAACCTCAAGCTCGTGTACGGGACCGACGCGGTCGCCGGGGCGCATGGCAAGAACGCCGAGGACCTGGTGTGCCGGGTCCAGCAAGCGGGTCACAAAGCGATGGATGTCTTGGTCTCAGCGACGTCCGTCAACGCGACCTCGCTCGAGATCGCCGATCGAGTCGGCTCGATCGCTCCGGCGATGCAGGCCGACCTGATCGCCGTGAAGGGCAATCCGCTCGACGACATTACGACGATGCGCAGGACGGTGTTCGTGATGAAGGCGGGGAAAGTATTCAGGGCAGATAAGTAGCCGCTCATTGGCTCTTCGCCTTCGACAGCGCGTAGGCGATGAGATTGTCGCCGTACCTCGTTACAGCGGGCTTGGCCGGGTACTGGTCGAACCGGGTGCAGGTGACGATGAACCAACCGTTTCCATAGGCGGCTTCGACCACCACGGGGTTTTTCCCGTCCTTTGACTGCTTCGCCAGCACCTTCCACTCCTTGCCCGGCTCGGCAATCGAGCAGTTGCCTACGTACGGTCCGTTGACGTCCTTGGCGAAATCTTTGAGCTTGTCGTCCGTGAATCCGTTGAACAGCGGGTGCTTCTTGTTCTCGATCTTGGCCTCGAGCGTGTACTCGCCGACAAAGATATCGTATGGCGACCAGGTCCGGGAAAAGCCGTCGACCTTGGGATTGATGATGAGCAACACGCCGCCGTTCTCGACGTACGATTTGAACGCAGGCCCGGTGAGGTCCTGCAGCTTGAAGAGGTTGTCCACCACGAGCAGCCCGTACTTCGAGAGGCTGTCCGTGGACAGCTTGGCGGTGACGTTCTCGAATGGAGTCTGATGGGCCTTGAGAATCGTTGCGGCGAACGATCCCATGGCGCCGCTGATCACGCCGATCCGGGGCGGATTGGTCTGGGCGACCAAGGGCGCCGTCGCGAGCGCGAATGCCCCGAGAGCCTGAAATCGCCGGATCCGCATGGTTCGCCTCGGGAAGGGGTCGGGCCAAATCTGGAGGTAAGCCGACCGGATGCCAAATGGGGTCGGAAATGGGACTCGGAAATCGGAAGTCCGACATCGGGAATCGGGAGGGATTCGGTCCGGCCTCGGCTTCTGGCTTCTCCCGGACTTCCGATTTCCGGCTTCCGAACCAGGGGCCTTGGCGCCTTCCCGTTAGGTGTGGCCCGGCCCGGACGCTGGAACGGGTCGTGCTAACCGACAGGGAACCGGCACGAGCGGTCCGACCCGAAACCGGACCAAAGTCGGTCCGCCCACGGTGGCCGAGACCGTTACGACGGAATAAGTTATGATTCGGCCGCGGGTGATGGTCGGTCGGGCCTAGCCGCCGGTCGGGGACCCGCCGGATCCCTCCCGCGCCCGTGTAAATTGCGCGGAGACGGGGTCTTGCGAAGGGCCACAAGCGATTTCCCTCGTTCTTGCCGGATTCTGGATGAGCGAACGAACTCAAGTGAATGTTCCGGCCGGTGCCGGCGATCCGATCGATCGTCTCCTCGCCCAGGTGAGGGATGCGGCCGCGGGGATCTACGATGTCCTCGGCGAGATGGGGCGGAGCAAGCGCGGGAACGTCGTCTATCTCGCCCGCGAGATCGAGACGTCCCGGCTCGTGGGCCTCAAGCTCACCAGGAAAGGCACCGCCGCCGACGGCGAGGAGTTCGACCTCGAGGTGCTCCGGGCCCTCGACAACTCCGTTCCGGGACTCGAAAGCAAGTGTCCCGAGTGCAAAGCAGTGCTGCCCGACTGGGAGCGGTTCTGTTTCCGGTGCGGGGCTGATCTCTCGAGCGTCGGATTCAACCCCGGCGGTGAAGAGGCGGCGCAACTGCTCCAGGCGGTGAAGGACGCGACCGCCGGCGACTACGAGATTCTCGGCCAGATGGACCGGGCGGACGGATCCGGGGTGGTGTTCTTCGCGAAGGACATCAAGCGCGACAGACTGGTCGCGCTCCGGCTCAAACGCGACGAGACGAGCGCCGGCGACCAGGCCGCCTACTACATCGGCGAGACCCAGGTCTTCAAGCCGCTCGCCGCCGAGCTTGGCGCGACGCAGGTGTTAGGCGCGGCGCAGCAGCCCGCGCTGCCGACTCCGCCGTCCATGCCCGCCGTCTCGCCATCGCAGGCGTCAGAAGTAGCGGCGTCGTCGCCGTCGACGGAAGTGCCGGTCGCACCGCGCCTTCCTGCACCGCCGAAGAAGTTTCCGATGAAAGTTCTGCTCGGAATCGGCGGGCTTGCCGTGGTCGGCGTGATCGCCGCCTTGGTGTTCAAGCCCAGCGACGGCGGAGGCAAGACCGGGGGCCCGGTTACCCCCCCGCCCGCGCAGCCGCCCGCACCGCCGCCGGGACCGCCAACCGTACCGCCAACCGTGCCCCCGCCCGAGCCGCCGCCGGAGCCACCGCCGCCTCAGCCTCCGGTCGCGTCCACGAATCCGGACTCCGGCACGATCACGATCGCGACGAAGCTGCCCCGCGACGCCCGGGTCACGCTCAATGGGCGAGCGCAGCGCGGCCTTTCCTTCCGGGTGCCGCCCGGGAACCACGTGCTCGAGGTCGTCGCCCAGGGGTACCAGCCGGTCACTTCGAGAATCCAGCTCAAGGCAAATCAGGTGTATCGCTGGCGTCCCGAGCTCGCCGCCGTGGTAGCTCAGGCGCCGCCGCCGCCCCCTCGGCCCGATCCCGCGCCGCCGCCCCCACCCCCCAAAGAGACCTGCACCCGCGCCTTTGGCCGGAACGATTGGGCCCTGGCCGCGGACCTCTGTCAGAAGGAAGCCCAGGCCGGCGACGTAGCGGCCGAGCGGACGCTCGCGAAGCTGCAAGAGGACGGCAAAGGTGTTCCACAGGACCGAGTCCAGGCCGCTAACTGGTTTCGCAAGGCCGCCGAGGCCGGCGATCGCGAATCGATGCTCAAGATGGGTTACCTGTATCGGACCGGTACCGGTGTGAAGAAGGACGAAACCCAGTCCGCCATCTGGTTCAAGAAGACCGCGGAAGCCGGCGACCCGGTGGGTGAGCTCGAATACGGCGTTGCGCTCGAAAACGGCGACGGGATCTCGAAGAACGAGTCCGAGGCGGCGGTATGGTACAAGAAGTCGGCGGATCACGGCAATTCCTTCGGGGCGCGCCGGCTCGGCCGGCTCTATGAGCGGGGCAAGGGCGTCCGGAAGAACGAGGCGGAGGCCAAGGTCTTCTACGAGGCGGCGGCCAACAAGGGCGACTCCGAGGCCCAGTATCTGTTAGGCAAGCTCTACAAGGACGGGAAGGGCGTCGAGAAGTCGCCCACGATGGCGCTCGAGTGGTTCAAGAAGGCCGCCGCCCAGGGTCACAAGGGTGCGGCAGACGAAGTGAAGGACCTCCTGAAGCAGTAGCCCGGCCTAACGGGTGAGGTGCTTGATCAGCTCGCCGATCGCCGTGGCGATCTGCTTGGCGGTGCCGGGGCCTTTGGTAACGATCCAGTGGATCAGCGGCGGCCCGTAGGTGAATGCGGCGTGGACGGCCAGCATCGCCATGCCGATGAACAGCAGGCTCACCCCCATCAGCAGCAACGCCCCCGCGGCCGCCACGACCATTCCGACGGCAAAGACCGCATAGGCGAAGGCCATGAGCGGAAACAGCAGGATTCGCCGGAGCAGGTGTCGCTCGACTTTTCCCGTCCCATGCACCACCACCGCCCCGGCGGCTTCGAGCCGGTTGCGCCGTTTCCAGACGTTAGGGTGGAACCCGCCCCATACCGGAATCGATCCCGAGCCGCTACCGGCCACGAACAGCAGTGAGGTCACGCCGGGCATCATGCTCTTGTCGCTGGAGTCGAGCAGTGGTAGCGCGGAGGCGAGCGCGGTTGGATTTCGGGTGAGCTGGACCGCCGACATATCCGCGAGATAGCGGCGCGCCCGCCACACGGCCGCGAGCAGCGGGCCATACACCATCTGGGAGCCGAGCATCGAGAGGAATTGCGCGGTGGCGGCGCCGAGCCCGACCGGAATGATGATGACCGCGAGGATCCCCGGACTCCGGCCCGACGAGCCCTGGTGGTGGTCCTTGGGGTCCGTGGCCTCACCCGAAGCAAGCAGGGCTGCGACTTGTTCGATCTCGGTTCGGTCGCGGCGCCGGAAGGTGCTCTTGATTGCCCGCCACAGGCTCCGGCGAGCGCCCGCCTCGGCCGGCGCAGCCAGGATCACGCCGAGCAGCCCGAACGCCTGGAACACTGAGAGGAGACGGGTCAGGACGATGAGATCGCCGTTGACGATCGACGCGATCCCGTGGCCAATGATCGCCTGGGTCTGATTGCGATCGAGCTTCTCGAGGAGACCGCGGGTTACGACCAGCGCCGCATCGGTCTCCGACGACCCGACGGTCGCGACGTTGGCGGCGCTCCGGTCGAGCAGCATCACGGCCGGCGGACGAATCCCCGCTGCGATCGACATCTCTTCGACGAGATTGACGAGCTGGCGCTCCTCGAGATCGTTGGGCTTCGGTAGACGGGCGCCGAGGCTGAGCAGCACGCCTCCGGTGCCGGCCCGCCGGAAGAGCGCCTTGACCCAGAGCCAGGCGAGAAGCATCGCTGCCATGCCGGGGATGATCACCGCGAGCGCGATCTCCGCCATCAGGGTCCAATCGACGCCGCCGAGGCTCTTGGTATCGACGACATGCTCGATCTGGGCCGCGACGACGGGAACCGTTCTCCCGGTCTGGTCGAGGAAAGCCCAGAACGCGGGTGAGATCGGCGTGAACAGGTTGATCAGGTGCGCCCCGGTGAGGACGAACAGGAACAAGATTGGCGTGACGATGACGCTGATCGGGATGCCCGCGAGGAGAACGGCGAGGATCGAGAGACCGGCGAACTTGAAGGTGCGCCGCCGGTTTACGGCCTGTTCCTCGTAGAATGTGGTGCGTTCGATGGGGGTCACTGGCGCCCGTTAGAACGGCGGGCCGTAATTGATCGCGGCGAGGCGGCCCGGCCGGGGGGTTGGACCGGGGAGTTGGAGCGCCCCGAACGGCGAAAGGAGGGGCCGGGAAACGTCGAGCTGGTGAACGAAGAAGACGACCCGCGTCCTTCCGTCGGGAAGCTGCTCCACCGGCTGCTCATCGTGCGGGAGCGAATCGGTGTCGACTGCGTCCTCTCCCTCGGGGTTGGACGCGATATCCGGGTCGTCCTGCCGGAAGGAACCCCAGTCGACGTCGTCGAAGGCGTCGCTCACCAGCACCTCGACGAGATGGATGGGCTCTACGGTGTCGACCGGGTAAACCCCGACGATCTGGATGGTACCAGCCATTGAACAATCCTTCTGATTCGTGATGGACCGCAGATGAAAGGCGGGATCCAGATTCCGTTCACACGCTCAACGCCGACGGCTCAGACAAAATCACGGCGATCCAGCTCGGGGAAGGTGATGGTGCACGTTGCCGGATCGATCCCCTCGATGCGGACCTTCCCGTTCTGATCGAGGCGGCCGGTGACATGCTTACCGTTACCGACGAGCACGTCGAACGCAGCGCCGGGGACCGGCTTCTTGTCGGTATCGACGAGCTCGATGCCGATGAAAACGTCGGCCTTGTCGGGATCGACGACGAGAACCGAAGGCCCGGGCTTCCCGCTGCCGATCGAGCCGACGGCAGGCTCGCCCGGAGGGGGAAGGGGGCCGAGCTGGCAGGGAATGCACTCACCGAAGGCTTTGGTCTGCTCGTCGCGGAGCTTGGCCGTCATCCTAGACGCTCCGGACGACGACGGGCTGAGCGCGTTCGACGCCCGAAGCCGCTTCGGGTCTCATCATGACGGTGACGCCATAGGTCGCCGGGTTCGTGAAGCCGACCGCGCGGGCCGGCCCGAAGAAATCCGCCAGCTCGCTCGACGTGCAGGTGGGGAGATACGCTTCCAGCACCCGCGGATCGTAGAATCGAAAATACCACTGGTCGCCTTCGGGCGTCTCAGCGACGAGAAACTTTCGATAGTGCTGGCGGAGAGCTTCGAGCGGTTCATCGCTGAGGACGAAGAATCCCCAGGGGGTTGGCCAGAGAGTCGAAGTGATCCACTCGTACGTGAGCTCATCGACATCGAACAAGTAGGGGGCGATTGCCGCGAGATCTTCCTCCGCCCGCCCTTTATAGAGGGACACGGCGCCCCGCTCGCCGACGTCTCGAGCGCGGTGCCACACGCCGGGCGCATCGCACGCGTCGACGACGGCCCGGAGCCGGCCGGCTTCGGCCCACCGCCGAATCTGGAGCACCGTGAACTCGCGTTGAGTCAGCTGCACGGGTCGCTGCATCGTCTCTCACGGCGAACGGCGGACGCTTTGGCACCGGGGAAATCAACCTCAAGATACCGCATCGCTCGTTCGATCGGGGAAGACCGGGACCGGGTCGGGCGCAAAGGCGCCCACCATGCCCGGTGTCCGCGCGGGCTGGACACCGGCCTGCCAGCCAAGGAGATTGGTCGCTGTGTCGAAGCCCGCCGCCCGCCTGCTGGACATGCACGTCTGTCCGATGATCACGGTGCTGGTCCCGCACGTAGGCGGCCCGATCGCGGGCCCCGGGGCTCCCACCACGCTCATCGCCGGAATGCCCGCTGCGCGGGTGACCGACATGTGCGTGTGCGTCGGTCCGCCGGATGTGATCGTACTGGGATCGTTCACCGTGCTGATCGCCGGGATGCCCGCGGCCCGAGTTGGCGATCTGACCGCTCACGGCGGAACAATCCTTCCGCCGGGTTGTCCCACGGTTCTGATCGGTGACTCGGGCGGTGGCGCCGGCAGTCCGCAGGCGCGGACGATGGGCGCGGCCAAGGCGCAGGGCGCCGCGTTCACTCGCATGGGCTGCGCGGCCGAAGGCGTTATGCAGGCGCTGAAGGACTCTCCGCTTTTGGCGACCGGAGATCCCAATAAAAAAAGCTGGATCGAAATCGAACTGGTCGACCAGAAGGGCAAGCCGATACCGCACGAGCGGTTTCGGGTCGTTCCGCCGGACAAAAAACCGGTCGAAGGGTTTCTGGACGACAAAGGGTTCGCGCGAGTAGGGGGAATCGACCCGGGAACCTGCGTGATCAGCTTCCCCAACCTGGACGCGGCTTCGTGGAAGCCCGAGGCTGGAGATCCGGGCCGGCGGGCAAAACCCGAAGTCGTTCCGACCGCCGGGCGGCCATCGATTGGGCCGGTGACGGTGCGCGGGCTCTTTGTCGGCAGGCCGTCCGTTGGACCGGTCAAAGTCAAGACGGTCGGACCCTCGATTGATCCGGTGCCAACTCCGACTTCACGACCGGGTGTGGGGTCCGTCACTACCCGCCTCGTGGTCGGGCCGTCGATCGGTGCCGTCAAGGTCAAGGTCCTGCAACGCAAGGCGCGCTTCGTCACCCAGATTCCGAACACGGTCCGCAAGGGAACGGTCCTCACCGTGCGGGGCCGTGACGGGAAGGAACTCTCGCGCGAGGACGTGGCTGCCGGCGCGAAAGGTCCCACGTTTCTCACGATTCCGCTCGATGAATTTCTCACCGAAGGGCTGGTCACCATCGAGATCGCATTGGCCAACGGCAAAGTCGTGAACGGATTCTCCGTCGACCTCACGACGCTCCTCGCGGTTCAGCAGGCAGGTGCGACGATCGAGCGATTCGCTAAAGACCTCGGGCTCAACTTGGGTCCCGCCATCACTTCGCGCGACGACCAGTAGCCCATGGACGTCTTTCTTCTCCATGTCGCGGTGCTCGAGCTCCGGCACTCGTCGGATCATCAGAGCTGTGGGTACGGGCGGACCACGGAGGCGACGGTCTCCGTCAAGGTGAACGACGCGGCCATCGCCCCGGTGCTCACGACTTTCGGAAGCGATTTCGCGTTCAGCTCCCCGCTCAACCCCGAGGATCGGCTCACCATTACGGTCACGCCGAAGAATCCCGATTTCCATGTGATCGATGGGGGCTTCGTCTACCAGGGCGACGGGCAGTTTCGCCGGCGCGCGGACACGCCGATCGAGCGGGCGGGTTTCGCGCCGCCGCAGTCGATTCAGTTCGACGTGACGCTTGGTCTGGTGCCGCTCAACGCGGCGCTGTTCCAGTGTTATGTCTCGAACCTCGCTGACGTCACCACGAAAGTCGCGGGCATCCTCTCCAAGGCGGCCGGCGGCGTCGACGTGATCGCGCAGTTGGAGGCTGCGGAGAACAATCATTGGATTCGGCCAACACCGGTCCCGAACGCCGGGTCGCCGCCCCAGTACGAGGTTCGCCAAGTCGATCCGCGCGCGAACATCCGCTGCTACGAGATTGGCGGGAAGGTGATCCCCAAGCTGGTCATGACGACATGGCCCAAGAACGTCGACAACGCGGTCTCCGCGCTGCCGGGCCTCGTCATGGTTCATCCGATCCTCAGTGCCTACTACGCATCGAGCAAATACCCGTTCGGCAAGCAGCACCTGTGGGA
>JBDTOH010000003.1:0-32082 GCA_039933355.1 Gemmatimonadota bacterium
ACCGCCGCTTTCCCACGTGTTGAGCCCGATGTGGTGGTGATAGCCCCCGGCACCGAGAAATGCGGCCCGGTCGCCGAATCGCTGCGTGAGATCGAAGCCGAGGACGTCCCGATAGAACCGGATTGCGCGCTCGAGATCGGCCACCTTGAGGTGTACGTGGCCCATGTCGACGCGAGGGTCGATTGGATTTTCGGTTGCCATGGCCGGCGCTCGCGGGGTGAGTTCTTTCGGTGCGGACGGACCCCATGCCCGCCCGCCCGATTCGGAAGCTACACCTTCGGGAGCGAGGCCGATATCCGGGAACCGGCACGGCTACGCGCAGCCCCCCGGGCTCCGTCTTCGCTACCAAAGCGGCTTCGAGAGGCGAATGAACCAGACTTCACCGAAGTCCCGAAGGCCGGTCGGTGGCAGGATCTTGACCGCGAGCCCGGTCGGCGAGTCCGTCACCCCGAAGTCGTCGTCGTTGGACACGGCGATCGACCACCGGTCCATGACGGTGACGCCCTCCATCTTGTCGTGAGGATAGCCTAACAGAAGGAGGTCGCTCACCAGCGCTTTCGACACCGGCTTGATGTTGGCGGCCGCCACCTCGGCCGAAGAGAGGCTTTCCAGAGTCTTGCCGTTGACGAGAAGGCCGGTCGGTCCGTTTTGCGGGTCGCTGACATCGGTCGCTCCGCGGAGATCGATTTTGTAGACCTTTTTCTGGATGGCGGCCGGGGACCCGAGCGCGAAGTCGCCGTCCCGCTCGATGACCAGGAACGTGTTCGCGCTGATAGCGGCGATCTCAGACACGGAGAAGTTGCTGGCGTCGAGCGGATAGAGGAACTGTTTGGTCTTGCCGGTCGCCGTTTCGTACCAGACGATCCGCGTAAAGGTGGAGACCCGGCCGGCCGCCCGCGGGTTGTCGAGCGGCGATTGCATGATCCCGATCAGGATCCCGCCGTCGTCCCGCCCCGCCGCGAGGCCTTCCATCCCACGGTTGACCCGCCGCTGCGCGAGGACGAGCGGCAGCGGCTTCGCGCTGGAGAACGGATTGATTCGCTCGATCGTCCGGCCGTTGGCGTCGAAGTGGACCAGGTGCGGTCCGTATTCGTCGGACACCCAGAAGGTGCCGTCGGGAAGGGCAACTAGTCCCTCGGAATCGAGCCCGTTCGGGTCGAGCGGAAGGGGCGAACCGTCCGGAGCGACCGGAACCTCGCCGGTGCCGCCCGCGCCGGGAGGGTTCGGGAGACCCGTGATGGCTGAGCCGTCCGCGTTCGTAAGATGAAGAATTCGCTGAATCTGGAGCTTCAGATTCCCCTCGTTGCTGACCCGGCGCGCCACCGCGATCTCCGGGGAGAACGACGGCACCGCGAAGGCGATCGCTCCGCCCGGAGCGGCATAGTTGGGTCCCCGGTCCGTGAGCAGGTAGAAGGTTTGCGGGTCGCCGGGCTTCCGCGCCATGGCCGACCCATAGCCGCTGTGCGAGACGTCGATGCCATTGACGGTAGCGAGGATCGAGCGCGGCTCGACCGGATAGATGGCCGCGACGCCGGCGGGCCCCGGCGAGAGCTCGAGGTTAGGCGCTCCGGCCCTGGGCGCGCTCATCGGCTCGTCCGCCTGGCACGCGCCTCCGAGGGCGGCTGCGGCGATGGCAAGGATCATCCTGCGACTAAGCATCGAAGACTCCGGTGGTTGGGGGGTGACGCCAAACCGTAACCACCGTTTGCCACGCTCTTGTCTCGGTCTCGCCACGAATGGACCACTTAGATTGGGGGTCCTTACCACACCGCCAAGGGGCGAGCCGCCTATGACCGACATCCCCAAGCTGGCCCGGGTTGTCTGCTGGACGTACGCTACCGGAGGGCGGGCGGCGAACGCGGCTTCGCGGGCGCGGCCGCATGAGGGGTTAAATTGGGGCGACAGGCGGCGACGGCGGCCAAGCGGGCGAAAGGGACTCCAGTGACCGAAGCGACGACAGTGCCCGAAGCGGAGCGGGGCGCCGGAATTCATGTACTCCGGAGCAGCGCGCTGTGCCGGGCCTGGAACGGGATTCAATACAAGGCCGGGCTGTCAGGGAAGAATGTGGGGTCAAAGGAGCTGTCGATGAACGTCGCGACGGTTCCGCCCGGCGCCGTCGCGTATGCCCACATCCACGTCGACTTCGAGGTGATGTTGTATATCCTGCAGGGCAGAGTCCGTCACGCGTACGGAGAGAATCTGGCCGAGTCGGTCGATAACGGGCCGGGCGACTTCATCTATATCGAGCCGGGCGTGCCTCACGAGGTCTACAACCTGAGCGACACCGAGCCGGTGGTGGCGGTCGTCGCGCGGTCCGACGCGGGTGAGTGGGAGCACATCGTCGACTATCCGAGCAAGCGCCGGCCGTGACACCCTGGGTTCTCCGCATCATCATCGCCAACGCGGTGGTGTATCTGCTCCAGCAGAGCATGCCGGGGCTGGTCGCCTATCTCGCGCTCGTCCCGGCGCACTGGTATATCGCGCCGTGGACGCTGGTCACGTACATGTTCCTGCACGGTGGCTTCGGGCACATCTTCTTCAACATGTTGGTGCTGTTCTTCTTCGGGTCGGCGGTCGAGACAAAGCTGGGCGGCCCGACCTTTCTCCGGTTGTTCTTGATCAGCGGGTTGGTCGGCGGGGCGCTTTCGATCGCGGTCACGCCGAACTCGCCCATCCCGATCATCGGCGCTTCGGGCGGCGTGTTTGGTGTGGAGCTGGCCTTCGCGTACTTCTGGCCCCGCCAGCAGATCTACATCTGGGGGATCTTGCCGATCGAAGCCCGTTGGCTCGTGCTGATCATGACGGGAATGTCTCTCTGGCAAGGCATGGGGTACGGCGGTGGCGG
Organism: Gemmatimonadota bacterium; assembly: GCA_039933355.1. Classification (GTDB taxonomy): domain Bacteria; phylum Gemmatimonadota; class Gemmatimonadetes; order Gemmatimonadales; family GWC2-71-9; genus SHZU01. The sequence goes on from JBDTOH010000003.1 coordinate 2,846, forward strand.
CGGGATCGCCCACTTCGCTCACCTCGGCGGCTTTCTCGGCGCCTACGTCTATCTCAAGTGGATCGAGCGGCGCGCGTCCGCCGGCGCCCGGCGATTCAGGAACGACATGAAGCCGCCCGCGCCCAAGACCGAGACGGCAGGCCGGACGATGGAGCGATGGGGCAAGATCCAGCGCGACCAGCTCCACGAGGTCAACCGCGACGAGCTCGACCGGATTCTCGACAAGATCCGCGCGAGCGGCATCGGCAGCCTCACCGCCTCGGAGCGAGAGTTTCTCGACCGCTTCAGCGCGCGTCTGTGAGCGATCGATTTCCCGAGACGCGCCATTCGATCGTCGCCAACCTGGGGAGTGACGACCCCGCAGTCCGGTCTCCGGCATTCGAAGTCTTGGTTGCCTCGTATTGGAAGCCGATCTACAAATACCTTCGCCTCCGCTGGCAGCTCCCGCACGAGCAAGCCGAGGATCTAACCCAGGATTTTTTCGCGGATTCGCTCGAGCGCCAGCTGCTCGCCGCGTTCGATCCCGCCAAAGCCCGCTTTCGCACGTTTCTTCGCCTCTGTCTCGATCACCTGGTGACGGACGAGTTCCATGCGGCTCGCCGGCTCAAGCGAGGCGGAGGTGCGCCGGTGCTTTCGCTCGATTTCACCGGCGCTTGCGATGAGGTCACGGGGGTCGCGGCACCCGGGGACGATCCCGACGCGCTGTTCCATCGCGAATGGATTCGAGCGGTCTTCGAGGCGGCGGTGGGAGCTCTCGAGGCCGAATATGCCGCGATGGGGAAGTCGGCGGCTTGGCGGGTCTTCGCGGCGTACGACCTCGATCGGGTCCGGGACGTCGCGGAGCCCAGCTATGCCGACGTTGCCGCGCGGGTTGGCGTGCCGGTGACCCAGGTGACCAACCATCTCGCCGCCGCGCGCCGCCGTCTCCGCGTGCTCGTGCTCGAGCGGGTTCGGGCCGTCACCAGCGGCGAGGAGGAGTATCGGGAGGAACTTCGCGAGCTGTTCGGAGGCAAGCCGGCGTGAGCGGGTTAGGAAACGCCGCCCTCGACCACCTCCGGGACGTGCTCGAACGCCCCGACCTTTCGGGAACCCGCTACGATCTCGTCGAGCCGATCGCGCAGGGCGGAATGGGGACGGTGTATCGGGCCTGGGACCGGGAGCTCGCCCGCGACGTCGCGATCAAGGTGGTCCGGAGCGAGCTCGCCGATTCTGAAATCGCCGGCCGGCTCACCGGCGAGGCCAAGATTCTCGCCCAACTGGAACACCCGGGCCTGGTGCCGGTCCACGAAGTCGGCCGGCTTGCGGACGGCCGGTCGTTCTACGTGATGCGCCTGGTTCGGGGCCAGGAGCTCGACTTGGCGGCGCTGGAGGTGCGCACGTTGCCGGAGCGGCTTCGTCTCTATCTCAAGATCCTCGATCCGATCGCCTACGCACACTCGCGCGGCATCATCCACCGCGACCTCAAGCCCGGCAACATCATGGTCGGACCGTTCGGGGAGGTGCTCGTCCTGGATTGGGGCATCGCAAAGGCCGTGAGCACTCGGGAAGCCGCGGGGCCCGCCGAGCGCACTGCGGCGCTTCCCGGGGCCACGAATCCCGGAGCGGTGCTGGGCACGTACGGGTTCATGGCGCCCGAACAGGCGATCGGCGGATCGGTTGCAGTCGACCATCGCGCGGACGTCTATTCCTTAGGCGTAATCCTTCGGACATTGATCAACCCGGCCGGTTCCGGCGCGAAGCCGCTCGTCGCGATCATCGCGCGGGCTACGGCGGCCGACCCCGCGGCTCGGTATGCCGGGGTCGGCGACCTCGCGGCCGATGTCTCGGCGTATCTCGACGGGCGGCCGGTCGCGGCGTATCACGAGAATCTGATCGAGCGGATCGGCAGATTCGTCTCGCGGCATCAGGTTGCGATCGGGCTCGTCGTGGCGTACTTGCTGATGCGGATCGTCCTGCTCGTCTTCCGCTAAAGGATTGCTCCGGCGTCTGGTACAGGACTCTGAACCCACCTCAAGGATCTCGGAATGAAGAAGCCGGTCTTTGGTCTCATCCTCGGCGGTGTATTGGGAGTGTTCGACGGGTTGTCCGCGCTGATCTCGGCCCCGGAAACCGCGCCCGGCATTGCGGGAATCGTGGCCGGATCGACGGTGAAGGGAATCATCACGGGCGCGCTGATCGGCTGGATTGCGCGGCGCCTCGACTCGCTGCTGCTCGGAGTTGTCATCGGCGGAGCCATCGGCCTCGCGCTCGCAGGCGTGATCTCGGTGATGCAGAAGCTCTCGGGACAGCCGCCCTATTACTGGCAGATCATGCTGCCGGGCGCGATACTCGGCATGATCGTCGGGTACGCGACATTCACCCATCGTGAGCGAAAGGTGGCTTGAGATGCCCCGACCGATGCATTTCGAGATTCACGCCGAGGTTCCGCAGCGGGCCATCGCGTTTTATTCCGGGCTCTTCGGCTGGACGTTCAATCAGTGGGCCGGCCAGCCCTATTGGCTGATCAAGACCGGCGAAACCTCTGAGCCGGGAATCGACGGAGGCTTGGTTCCACGGCAGGGCGCCTCGCCCGCGGACGGTCAGGCAGTGAACGCGTTTGCGTGCACGATCGCCAGCGTCGTGGTCGACGAGATCTGGAGCAAGGCCATCGCGTTAGGCGGGAGTGCCGCGCTGCCGAAGATGGCGATCCCCGGGGTTGGATGGCTCGCCTATCTCAAGGACACCGAAGGGAACATATTCGGCATCATGCAGAACGACCCGGCCGCGAAATAGGGCGGCACGGCGGCAGGGCGGCAGGTAGCTCCGCTCGTGGCAAGATCCTCGAGTCTCGGCTTGGGGCCCGATGGACCAGTTAAGCGGAGCGCCCTGCCGCCTTGCCACCCTGCCGTTACCTTGCGGCTCGTTTCGAACTCTCGGAGCTCCTGCATGGGTCGTTTCTGGTCGGGTTTGGTCGGGGTCGCGGTCGTCGCGGCTGGCTTCGGCTCGCGGCCTCTGGCGGCTCAACAGCCCGGCGACGAGCTGCAATCCTTGTCTCGAGCTCGCGACGAGTATCTCCGGTCGACCTACGGGGAGCTCAAGATTGTGCTGGAGGAGTGGAAGGACCTTCACGCGCGCCGCGACGTCCCCAAGCTCACCAAGCTGTTCGACGAGGCGGGGCTCTATTCGCCGGTCGACGGATGGATCGCCCAAGGTCGGGCGGAGATCATGGACAGCTTGAAGGTGCGGCTGCCGCGGATGCAGAGCTACAGCACGACGCTCGTCGATTTTACCGCGGGTGGAAGTCTCGCGTACTACATGGGAAGAATGCAGTACCAGCTCGACTCCGGCGCGGCGGCCGGTACGACTGTCATCGGCACGTTCGTGCTCGTCCTCCACCTCGACGGACATCACTGGAAGGTGCGGAGCTACGTCGAGCGCGGGACCTGAACGCCCACACTCCCACATCCCTTCAGTAGTCGATCTCCTGGTCCGGCGCTCTCGCACCCGGCGGTGTGCGAAGCTCGTCGGCGCGAACCGGCGAGCTCGCATCGCATAGCGTCACTTCTTGGCGGGTGGCGCCGGTGCGGTCACGAGCGGCAGCTCCGCGCGGGCGGCGTAGTCCGCCATCGAGCCGTCATAGATCTTCGGCGAGTAGCCCATCAACCGGGCGATGAAGTAGAGGTGGCTCGCTCGAAGCCCGACCGTGCAGTAGGTCACGATCTGTTTCCCCCCGCCCGCGCCGGCGGCCGCGAACAGGCCTTGGAGCTTCGCAGCGTCGATGAATGGCGAGCTGTTTCCCTTGAGCGCCGCCGCCGAATCGGTGTAGGTCGCGTTCCAGGGGAAGAACACCGCGCCGGGAATGTGTCCGTGGCGGGGGATCTGTTCGCGGCTGGCCGGACCGTCGTACTCGGGTCTCGAGCGGCCGTCGAGCAGGAGGATGTCCGGGTCGTTTGCGTGGCTCCGAATCCAGGCAGCGTCGACGACGAGGTCGGTCCGGATGTGTGGCGTGAACGATCCCCGCTTGACGGTTGGCGCCTCGGTGCTGAGCGGCTTGCCGCTCGCGGTCCAGGCGCGGAGCCCGCCGTCGAGCAGCGCGGTCCGGTCCCCGTGCCCCACGTAGTCGAGGTCGAGGAACGCCCGCGGCATCATCCAGGTGTCGCCGTAGAGAATGACCCGGGAGTCGTCGGAGATGCCTAACGACTCGAAGATGGAGTCGAGCCGCTCGGCGGTCGGGATCTCGACCCCGGGCTCGCGGTCGTCGAACAGAACCATCGCGGAGATGAAGCGGGCCCCCGGCACGTGGCCCTGGTCGTATTCCTTGCGCTCATGGGCTACGTGCAGAATCACGACCTTCGGGTCGTTCAGGTGCTCCGCGAGCCAGCGAGCAGTCACGAGCAGGTCGGGCCGGGGCGCCGGGGCGGCGAGGGCATAACCGAGCAGCAGCAACGAGTTGAGCATAGAGAGCCTGACGAAGAGGAGCCTAGGACACGAACGCCATTCGGGTCTCACCGATCCGACATCGCGCCGTCATCGATCTGTCATCACCACGACGAGCCACACTCATCTCCCGGGGGAGTATTTGATGAACCATCCTCAACCGGGAGCGGACCATGCTGTTGAACAACCTCATCGAGTCGCGCCGAGCCAGGCGGCCGTTAGGTCTCCAGGGCCTGGTGTCCTTCGGCCTCCACGTGGGTCTGGGCATCTTCGTGGTGACAGCGACCAGGTCGGCGCCGCCGAACGATCCGGAACGCATGGTCGCCACGCCCATCGCCCTGGCGCCGCCCGACCACCCCGACGTAAGACCCGCTCTGCCCCGCCCAGAGCCGAGCCAAGCCCCTCTTCCAACCGTCTCGGCGATCACCATCGCCCCTGTGACGGACGTTCCTGATTCGATCCCGCCGGTCGTGATCGGAGAGTCCTTCGACCCCAAGCTCTTCTCCGGCGGTATCGGCCCGACGGCCGCGTGTCCACCGACCTGCGCGTCGAACAGCAATCCGATCGAAGCCGCGGTATTCCGCGAGGACGAGATCGATGAACCCGCGCGGGTTCTCAGCCAGCCTGCGCCGCGCTTTCCTCCAGTGCTCCGGGCAGCGGGTCGCGCGGGGCGAGTCACTCTCCAGTTCATTGTCGACACTGCCGGTCACGTCGAACCCGGTTCAGTCCGCGTCGTCGAAGCCTCCGACCCGGGCTTCGAGGCGAGCGCAACCGACGTCGTCCTGCACTCGAGATTCGTTGCCGGAAAGTCCAAGGGCCAAGCCGTCCGCCAGTTGATGAGTCAGACGTTCAGCTATCGCATCAATGCCCAGTGACAACCGGCAGGTCGCTCCGAGCCGACCAGTCCTGGAACGAGCCGTCATAGAGCGCGGCTTTGTAACCCAGCAGGCGGGCCGTGTACCAGATCAGGCTCGCCTGCTGACCGATGTGGCAGTAGGACACTACGGTGTCGCTGGGCTTGACGCCCGCGGCCTCGAACTGACTTCGAAGGGTGCTGAGAGCCTTGAACTTGCCGCCCTCGGCGATCACGGATCCGAACGGCATGCTGGCCGCCCCCGGGATCCGGCCGCTCCGAGCCTGATGCGCATCGGCGCCGTAGTAGAAGGTGCTGTCGCGGGCGTCGAGGATTCGCACCTTCTGGTCGGTGAGATGATCGCGGACCCAGTTGGCGTCCACGACGACGTTAGGGTGCAAGGCGAGCTTGAAGGAGCTGCGGGCCGGTGTGGGGACGTCGGTGGAGACCGGGCGACCCTCGGTCTTCCAGAGCTCGAGCCCGCCGTCGAGGATCGAGATCCGGCCGCCGAGGCCGGCATACTCGAGCGTCAGAAACGTCCGCGAAGTCGGACTGAAATACTCGCCGGCGTGGACCAGGACGACGTACGAGTCGTTCGAGATGCCGTGCGCCTCGAGCACGGAGTCGAGCTGCGCCTCCGGCGGGAGCTCGAGCGCGAGCCCGCCCTCAACGTGAGGGGCCGCCAGCTCGCGGAATGGATTCATGAACTGAGCGCCCGGGATATGGCCCTGGTCGTATGCGGGCTTGCTCCGAGCATCCCCGATCTGCAGGATGACGAGCTTCGGATCGTTGCGATGCTCAGCCAGCCAGGCGGTGGAAACCAGCATCGGGATATCGGGCGATGCCGCGGTGGCGGCGAGCAGCAAGGCGAGGATCATCGGCGTAGCTCCGGGATTGAGTCTGTCAGAGGATAGAGGCCGGGTCCTTCGGCGGCACCCAGCGTGCAGCGAACCGGTCGGCGGTTGCAGCCAACCGGGTTAGAGCGATTGGCCGAGGATGGCTTCGAGGCGGCCGCGGCGGCTCTTGCTCAGCTGGAGCTTGGTCCCATCGGCCAGAACCAGCACGTGGTCGCCCTTGAAGTACGGCTGCAGCTCCTTGATTCGGTCGAGATTCACTATGGTCGAGCGGTGAGCTCGGAAGAACCGGGTCGGGTCGAGCCGCTCCTCGAAGTGACTCATGGATTCCCGGACGACATAGCTCCGTCCCGGCAGGTGGAGCTTGCTGCAGTAGTCGGCCGCCTCGATCCAATCGATGTCGTCGACTTTGACGAAGTGCGTGGCGGCGCCGGTCTTCACGACGATTCGGCTGAGATATTGGGCTTGCCGATCCGCGGGCTCAGCCGCCTGGAGCAGACGGAGCAGCTTGACTCCCATGGCGGTCGTGTCCTCGCGAGTGATCGCAGCCTTTGCCCGGGCGATCGCTGCGTGGAAGCGGGCGTCGTCGAACGGCTTGAGGAGATAGTCGACCGCGCTCACCTCGAACGCTTTGAGCGCGAATTGATCGTACGCGGTGACGAACACCACCGCCGGCATCTCGGCCGGGCCCACTTGGTCGATGACGCCGAACCCGTCGAGCTCGGGCATTTGCACGTCGAGCAGGACCAAGTCCGGCGAACGCTCCCGAATCGCCGTGACCGCCGACCGTCCGTCCCCGCATTCGGCGACAACCTCGATCTCCGGGTCGTCGCGGAGGAGCGACACGATTCCGCGCCGAGCCAGCGGCTCATCATCGACGACCACGACCCGGTGCGGCTTGGTCATGGCGAGGAGGCCGCTCGCTCCAGGGTCCACGGTAGCGTTAGGGTAACGATCGCGCCGCCCTCCGGACCCCCGATCAGGCTCAAGCGGGCCCGCGATCCGAACCGCTGGATCAGCCGGTTTCTCACGTTGGCGAGGCCAATGCCCACGCCCGACGAGGAGCCGCTCGGACCGGGACCGTCGTCCCGCACGCGGATAACCAGGTCGTCCCCGGTTCGATGCGCCTCGATCTCGAGCCGGCCCGCGGCGGCGCGCTTGGCAATCCCGTGCCGGAGCGCGTTCTCGACCACGGGCTGAAGGATGAGATGCGGGACGATTGCGGCCCGAGTCGACTCATCCGCCTCGATCGATGACGTGAGCCGGTCATGAAAGCGGATCTGCTCGATCGCCAGATATCTGGCGACGAACTGGAGCTCCTCATCGAGCGTCACGTCGGGGGTTCGCCCCTCGGCGAGCACTTGCCGGAGCAGATCGCTGAGGCCCGACAACATGGTGACGGCTTCGGAGCCGCGCCCCTCTCGGACCAGCATCGCCACGCTGTTCAAGGCGTTGAACAGGAAATGCGGCTGGAGCTGGTTCTTGAGCGCGAGGAGCTTCGCCTCGGCAAGCTCCCGAGCGAGGAGCGACGCGGTGATGGTCTGCTCCCGGAACCGATTGTAATACTCCCAGGCGAGCACCGTGCTGAGGACGAGGATATACGTGAGGGAATTGGTCGCGATGGTCCACGCAATGCCGACCCAGTTTGCCCGGTGCCCCACCACCTGGAACAGCATTGGGAAGCTGGCGGGATAGCCGAAGAAATGCTGGAGCAAACGGACGATATCGATATGCAGAATGACGAGGATCAGCCCGACCGCCACATGCAGAGTGACCTGGCGCGTCATCGACCGTTCCGACCCGATCACATGGCGGCGGAGCCAGAGAGTCGCCGGCACCGCGAGCGCCCACATGAGCCAGTTCGGAAGCTCCCGCGCGAGCGAGTGGGAGATGGTCTGCCAATCTTTCGGCAGGCCGGGCTCGCCCATTTCGAAATAGTGCTGGCTGGCGGCGATCAACCCGAGGAGCAACGAGGTGGCGAAGAGCCACGTCGCGGAGACTCGCCTCGGGATCTGGGCTCGGGCAGAGGGTTCGGGCATGACGATGAAAGCTGAGCCGGTCTGGGCTGGAAGCGAAGCCCTGATGCCGGGAAGGCGGCTTCCGATGCCGCGAACGCCTGTCTAGCTGCAGGCGGCAAGGCGACCGGCGGCAGGTTAGCCTCTCCCCGCCGCCGGCGGCTCGAGCAGCGCGGCTTGTCGAGGCGGACATCGCGAAGATTCTCGGTGGGAATTTCCTCCGGTCTAGCGGGCGATTCTCGTCTGATCGGCGCCGCGCTAGATTCCCGAAATCGCCGAGGAGCCCCGGTAACCGATGCAGGGGACTTCTTCGCCGTTTCGCGAACGTGCTTGCTACCTCTTCGTAAGGCCGTGGCGTCATGACCGACGAAGATCTCAAGGCGCTCTACAAGCACTACGAGTCGGTGCGCGACCCACGGGCGCGGGCCGACTGCCCTTCCCCGGAAATGCTGGCCATCGTCGCCGAAGGCGGCGGTTCCGGCTCCGAGCGAGAGACGGTCCGCGGCCATGTCACCAAATGCCCGCAGTGCCGGCGCGAGTTCGAACGGCTACGCAGCCTTCATCTGGCCCATGCCCCGGCCGGCGCGCTCCCCCGATGGGTTGTTCTGGCTACCTCCGCAATTCTGGTGTTCATCGGTGGGTTGTTAGTGGGTCGGCTCCTCTGGCCGCCAGGCTCCCTGGCTGCGACCCAGGAGAGCGCTTTCGCGCCGATCACGCCGAGCGGGGCGGTTGGACCGGCGGAGCGAGCATTCCTGTGGCGGGCCGACTCGGGGGCGCGGCTCTACCGCGTCACGGTGCTCGACTCTGCGGCGGCGGTGATCTGGGAAACCAGCGTCCCGGACACGACCGTCATGCTGCCGGACCCGATCCAACTGAGTCCGGGAGCCTCCTACGAATGGCGGGTTACGGCGCTCGGCCGAGACGGCACGGAGCATCGTTCGCCGGTGACCCGGTTCTCGATCAGTCGGTGAATTGGAGCGGGTAGGCCGGGTACCTTCGTCGGGCGCCTGCGGAGCTCGGCAGCGGACCCGCGAGATCGGCCTTCGGATCGCGCCCGGCGCGACGTGATCGGGTTGGTGATGCGACAAAGCGGGCGAGCGGTCGGTGACGGCGCGGCGGTCGGCCTTCGTGGTCCCGGTCGCCGCGAGCTATGTACCGGCCCGTCGCGCGGCGGCGCTCGATCCGGTCCGGACGCTGCGCGAGGACTGAGACCTAACGCTGGTCGCGTCGAGGCGGCTCGTCGCAAACGGCCGGTAACCCTTCCAGCGTGCCCTTCACCAGCACATGCAGCGTGGCCGCCCGCGCGCATCCGAAGCCCGATCCGTGCGCGGTATTGGCGACCACGATGTGCCGGCTCACCGAAAGCGTCCGGGCGACTCGCGCACCCATCTCGGGCGGGGTCACCGGATCAAAGAAGCCGGAGAGCAGGAGCGTCGGAATATTCGAGCTGAGCGGGCGTCGCTCCGATTCGGCCACCGGCTTCGCTTCCCAGCCGGCGCAGGCGCCCCGGTACTCGTCCAGCAGATACGAACCGATGAAGCTCCCTTGATACTGCGCTTTCGCCGCATCGTCCCCGATGAATGGGATGTCCTCGGAGCAGAAGATGGAGAAGTGGAGTCCGTCGGAGAATTCCCCGGCGAAGCTCGCCACCCGCTCCCAATAGCGCTGGGCGAACTCGCTCAGGTCACTGCCGGCGGCGGCCCGGTGAATCATCCCGGGAAGGCCGCGCGAGGCTTCGGCGGAGTAGAGCACGCCCCGAACGGCATAGCCGAAGTCTCCCAGGCTCATCGTCACCGGGGCCGGTTCCGCACCGGCCTTGACGCGCACCGTGGCCTGGACCGGCCCTTTGCGGAACCGTTCGACGATCGTCGCGAAATCCTGGTCGAGGGTGGGGAAGGAGTCTCGGCAGGCGGCCCGCTCGCGGCAGCTCGCAAGCTGATGGTCGAGCGAGGCCTGAAGGGTCCGCGCGTAGGTGAGCGGGGCGGCGAAGTCGAAGGGCACGACGCCGTCGAGCACGGCCGCCGCCACCCGGTCGGGGAATCGCCGCATGTACGCCTGCGCGAGCCGGGTACCGTAGGACCCGCCCCACAGAATGACCCGGTCGTAGCCGAGCGCCTGGCGGATGTCGTCGATGTCGGCGACCGCGAGGTCGGTGCCGTAGAGCGTTAGGTTCGCCCGCGGGGACAGCGCTTCCCGGCAGCGCCGCACCATGTCGGGGTGGAAGACATGTCCAAAGGCGGCCGCCGGATTCTTGAGACCTTCGGTCTCGCAGTCGAGCGGGTTCGATCCACCGCTGCCTCGCTGGTCCACGAGCACGATATCCCGGATCTCACGGACCGGTTTGAGCACGCCGCTGCCGAGCCCGGCGAGGGCGGTGCTGCCCTGACCGGGTCCCCCCGCAAACAGAAACACCGGCTCCTTGCCCGCCGGCAGCTGGGCTCGGAGCACCACAAAGTTGATATCGATCCGGCGGCCTGCCCGCGAGGCCCGGTCCTCGAAGACCGAATAGGTGCCGCACTCGCTCTTGGGGCCGAGCTTGCTGGTCTCGCACGGATGGGTGACCTGGGCCGCACCGGCGCGGGCGACGCTCGCGATCAGGACTGTCGAGCGCAAGAACCGGTTGAGCATTGCAGAGCCTGGGTTAGGCAAAGAGTCCCACTTGACCGCCCGTGTGCCAAAAAAGGACCGTTGCGTCGTGGGCGATTCGGCCGTCCTTGCAGTACTCGATCAGCGCCGCGAGGGCTTTGGCGGTGTACGTGTGGTCGACGAAGACCGCCTCGGTGGTGGCCGCCGCCTGCTGAGCGTCGATCGAAGCCTCGGTCGCAAGACCATACCCGGGACCGACGAACGAGTCATCGACCTCGAGGGCCGCATCGCGAGCGAGCTCGGCGCCATCGATGCCGAGCAGCTCGCCCATCCCGGCCAGAATCCCGCGGACCGATGCTTCGACCGCGGCCGGTGGATCGTCCGCGCTGATACCGATGATGCGGGTGGAGAGCCCGTTGAGCGCGAGGCCGGCATGAAGACCGGCGAGCGTGCCACCGGAGGAGCTGGCAAGTACGATCACGTCCGGGGCCTCCTCCATCTGGTCGAGCATCTCTTCGACGGCGGCAGCATAACCGAGCGCGCCGACCGGCGTGGACGCACCGAGCGGAACGATGTACGGTGTCCGTCCTTCGTGACGCAGCCGTTCGGCGGCGCGCTCCATGCCTGGAATCCGATCCTCCCGGCCTTTCACGTATTCCACGGTCGCGCCGAGAAGGTGATTGAGCAAAGCGTTCGCGGTGTACCGCTCCGGCTTGGCGGCGTTGGTGACGATGTGGCAGCGGAAGCCTAACGCGGCGGCCGCGGCTGCGGTGGCCCGGGCGTGATTGGACTGGAGGCCGCCGCAGGTGATCAGCGCGTCGGCTCCCGCGGCCCGAGCGGCCGCGAGGACGTAGCGGAGCTTTCGCACCTTGTTCCCGCCGAAGCCGAACGAGATCGCGTCATCCCGTTTGACCAGGATTCGCTGCGCTAGACCAAGGATCGTCCGGAAGCGAGGCATCGCGTCGATCGGGGTTGGATAGGTCCCCAGTGACTCGGTCGGCTTGGCTCGAAGTGCGGTGCGGGCTGCTTCCGGTAAGATCGATGACAATGGCGTCTCAGCTGAAGAATTTGGAAATCGAAGAACAGTCGGTTAGGCGATCAATGCCGTGCGAGGACAAATTTCTGAACGCGCTGGCCGAGCGCGTCTGCAACGTACACGGCCCCATCGGCTCCCACGGCGATGTCGTGCGCGACTCGGAACTGACCGTCGTAGTTCCCATACCGGCCGAAGGACGTGATCACCCTCCCGGTGCGATCGAGGACCGCAACGCCACCCCGATCCGGTGGAGCTTTGGGCTGATCTCCGCCGTCGGCGGCGAACACTCGGTCGCCGTGCACCGTGAGCGCGAACGGCCGTCCGATCCGGGCATCCTTCCACTCGGCCTGGAAGTGGCCGACGCTGTCGAAGACCTGAATCCGGCTGTTGCTGCGATCCGCCACGTACACGCGCTGCTCCGCGTCGACCGCCAGGCTGTGCGGCAGGTCGAACTGGCCCGGGCCGGAGCCTTTGGTACCCCACTCGAACAGATACGTACCGTCGGCCGCGAAGCGGACCACACGGGTGTTACGGTATCCGTCGCTGACGTAAAAGGAGCCGTCGGCAAGAACTGCGACATCCGTGGGCCGGTCGAAATGGGTCCGATCGTTTCCGGCCACGCCCTTCTCTCCGACGGTCAGGAGAAGCCGCCCGTCCGAGCTGAACTCGAGCACTTGCTGGCGAGCGACGTCCGTGAGCCACACATTGTCCTTGCGGTCGACCGTGATGCTGTGCGGCATGATGAAGGTCCCCGCTCCCCACGAGCGCAGGAAGCGACCCGACTTTCCGTCGAACACCGCGATGGTCGGGCGGTCGATGGGATCGGCGGGGAACGGCTCGACCCAGGTGCGGTTGGCGCGGTGGAAGACCAGCACCTCTCCCTTGGAGCTGACGGCGACTCCAGTGGCCTGTCCCAACACCTCACCCGCCGGAAGGTCGGGCCATCCATGAACCACCTCGTAGGCCGCCGCCGCCTTCTGGGCTTGCAGCGGGAGCGGCACCGCGAGAGCGACCAGCAGGAAGGGCACCGGCCATCGGGCGCTGGATTGTCGCATCGAAATTGTCGCTCAGTGCGAGAGGTCGCTCGAATGTAGCGGCGGGCGCGCCTTGCCGCCCGCTTGCCGTCGGCTACGGTTCCCTTAGGTTCTTTCTGCCGGCCGTCTTCACATCTGACCCAGCTTGCCTATGTCATCGCTGCCCGCTCGAAACCGGTTCAGTGCCGGTCTCATTCTGCTCGCTGTCCTGGCGAATCCGCTCTCTGCTCAGGGCCTCCTCGACTCGGCCAAGACGCGGCTCGCTGTTCTCGACGGCGAGGTCCAGGCCGCCGGGCTCGATAGCGCCGTCGAGGTCCGCCGCGATCGCTGGGGGGTTCCGCACATCTACGCCAAGACCCAGCGCGATCTCTTCTTCGCGCAGGGCTATGTCGCCGCCCAAGACCGGCTCTGGCAGATGGAGATGTGGCGGCGCCAGGGTGAAGGGCTGCTTTCCGAAGTGCTCGGCCCGCGTTACCTCGAGCGCGACCGGTTCGCTCGGCTGCTCAAGTTTCGGGGCGACATGCAGGCGGAGTGGACCAGCTACGCGTCCGACACGAAGGAGATCGTCCATGCGTTCGTGCGCGGTGTAAACGCGTACGTTCGTTCGATCGCCGATCGCCCGCCGATCGAGTTCAGCCTTTTGGGTTTCCGGCCGGCTCCGTGGAACGACGAGGTGCCGCTCCAGCGGATGGCGGCGCTCGCGATGACCGGCAACGCCCTCGGCGAGGTGGACCGGGCCCAGCTGGTGGCGGCGCTCGGCAAAGCCAAGGTCGAGGCGATGTTCCCGACGGACCCCAGGCGTCCGCTCGATCCGGTGCCGGGGCTCGACCTGGCAGGGATCTCGCCCGCTTCGTTAGGCGCGGCGGCCCAGGCCTACGGCTCGATCACCTATTCCCGGCTCGAAGGCTCCAACAACTGGGTGATCGACGGCAAGCATACCGCCACGGGCAAGCCGCTGCTCGCCAACGACCCGCACCGCTCGATTCAGCTCCCTTCACTCCGGTATCTCTCCCATCTGGTTGGCCCGGGCTGGAACGTGATCGGCGCCGGGGAGCCGGCCGTGCCGGGCGTCGCAGCCGGCCACAACGAGCGGATCGGCTTCGGATTCACGATCGTCGGGATGGATCAGCAGGACGTGTACGTCGAGAAGATCGGACCGTGTCCGGCGGGAGTGGGGCGGACCGGCGGCGGCTGCTACTGGTACAAGAATCGATGGACTCCGCTGATCGTCCTCGCCGACACGATCCCAGTCAAGGGCGAGGCGGCGCGGGCGGTGAGCCTCGAGTTCACCGTTCACGGGCCGATCGTCGCATACGACTCGGCGAAGGGGCGCGCGTTCGCGCTCAAGTTCGTCGGGGCGGAGCCGGGCACCGCGGGTTATCTGGCGCAGGTTTCGGTGAATCGAGCCACGGATTGGGGCAGCTTTCTCAAGGCCGCGTACCGGTGGCGGCTGCCCACGGAGAACCTGATCTACGCGGACGTGGACGGGAACATCGGCTGGATCGCGGCGGGATTGATGCCGATCCGGCGGTGGAGCGGTCTCTTGCCGGTCCCGGGCGACGGACAGTGGGAATGGAACGGGTTCCTCCCGTTCTCCGCGCTCCCGCAAACCAAGAATCCCGTGTCGGGAATCATCGTCACGGCGAACAACAACATTCTGCCCAAGGGCTATACCAAGCCGCTCAACTACGAGTGGGCGACCCCGTTTCGGGCCAACCGCGTTCGGCAGGTGCTCATGAGCAAGAAGGGCTGGACCCGGGAAGGATTTCAGGCGCTTCAGCACGATGAGTTTTCGATTCCGGCTTCGGAGCTGGTGCCGGTATTGCTGGCGGCGGCCAAGCGGGCCGGCCGGTCGTCGGATCTGTTAGGCGTGCTCGGCGATTGGGACTTCGTCATGCGGAAGGACGCGCCGCAGCCGCTTTTCTACGTGAGCTGGGTCGAGATCCTCGGCCGCAAAGTCTTTGAACCACGACTGGGCGGATCGATGCGGCTTCGAGGACGGTTCGACCTTCCCCTGCTGATCCGGCTCGTCCGCACTCCGGACGCGGTCTTCGGTCCGAATCCGGCGGCGGCCCGTGATTCGGTCGTGCTCGCCGCGTATGACGAAGCCGAACGAGAGGCAAAGACGGCCGGTGGCCCGAACGTGCTGAGCTGGAACTGGGGCGACATTCACCTCGCGCCGTTCCGTCATCCGGTCGCGAAGGCATTCGATCTCCCGTCGGCTCGGCGGGGTGGCGAGGGAAATACCGTGAACAGCACCGCTGGAGCGGGCTATCTCCAAACGCACGGAGCGTCCTTCCGCGAAATTCTCGACCTCGCCGACTGGGACAACAGCGTGGCGACGAGCGTGCCGGGCCAGTCCGGTCAGCCGGGGAGTGAGTTCTACGGCAATCTGCTCCCGCTCTGGGAAGGCGGCGAGTATTTCCCGCTGGTGTACTCCCGAGGGGCGGTGGAGCGGGAGACGAAGCATGTGTTGTGGCTGAAGCCCTAACAGGTCGGCAAGGCCGCCTTGCCGTCCTGTTAGATCTTCACCACCATCTTCCCCAAATTCCTTCCCTCGAACAATCCAGCGAATGCCTCCGGCGTCCGCTCGAGGCCTTCGACGATCGTCTCGGTCCACTTCATTTTTCCCGTCTTGATCCAATCGCTCATGTCGCGGAGGAAGTCGGGCCGGCGCTTGGCGTGGTCGGTGACGATCATCCCTTGAATGCGGAGGCGTTTGGTCAGGACATCGCGGAAGTTGCTCGGTCCCGGCGCGGGTGATGTCGCGTTGTAGTTCGCGATCAAGCCGCAGAGCACGATGCGCGCGAAGGTCTTTGAGCAGGCGAGCGCGGCCTCCAACTGGTCACCACCGACGTTCTCGAATGTGAGGTCGACACCTTCCGGGCCGGCGGTTTGGATCGCGGCTTTGAGCTTCGGTGCGGTTCGATAGTTGATGGCGTGGTCGACGCAGCCGTTATCGAGCAGCCATCGGGCCTTCTCGTCGGAGCCGGTCACGCCGATCACCGTGCATCCCTTCGCCTTGGCAATCTGACAGGCCACGCTCCCGACGGCGCCGGCTGCCCCGGATACGAGCACGGTCTCCCCTTCCTTCAGCTCGCCGACGTCGAGCAGGCCGACATACGCGGTGAAGCCCGGCATGCCTAACGTACCGAGAAAGGCAGATAGCGGCGCGAGGGCGGGGTCGATCTTCGAGAGGCCCTTGCCGTCCGTGACGAAGCGGTCGCGCCATCCCATCATGCTCAGCACGACGTCGCCCACGGCAAAGGCCGGCAGGGTCGACTCTTCGACCCGCCCGACGGCTCCTCCTTCGAGCGCCGCGCCGAGCTCGAACGGGGGAACGTAGCTCTTCGCCTCCGTCATCCTTCCCCGCATGTAGGGATCGACGGAGAGGTAGAGATTGGTGACCCGGACCTGGCCTGGACCAAGCGCGGGAAGGTCTAAGGTTTGGAGCTCAAAATCGTCATTGGTTGGCATGCCGACAGGACGACGGCGGAGATGGAACTCGCGGGCGGTGAGGGCCATGGATGTCTCCAGGGGGCGGCCAGGGTTCCTGCCAGGCTGATTTGAAGTCCAACTTACCGCGCTGGCTTCGGAATTGCGCGTGGTAGGCCACAGTTCTATAGTCAGTGGTGGATGGATTGAGGGGACCGGAATTGCGGCTGTCGAAGAGACTTCGGGCACTTGGATGGGTTGGGCTCGGCCTGATTGTCGGCGGCGTTGCCGGCGTCACGCTCGAGCGCTGGCATCATGCTGTCGCGAATGAGCCCGTGGCGACCGCGGGCCTCTTTGAAGGTGTGATGAATGCCATTCGCGGGAGCTACGTCGACTCGCTGTCCGATTCGGAGCTGTACTCTCGCGCGGCCAGGGGCGTAATCGGTACCCTTGGCGACCCCTATTCCAGCTTCCTTGCTCCCGAGGTGTATCGCCGATATCGCGAGTCCCTCAACGGTCGGAGCATCACGCTCGGCTTTACGCTCGCAGAAGGCTTAACGGGTGTTCGCGTAGGCGTCGTGTACCGCGGGTCGGCCGCGGATCGGTCGGGCGTCCGCCCTGGCGACTACCTCGTGGACGTGAACGGCACCTCCCTGCGCGGTTCGACGATGTCGGAAAGCTGGGCGGCGTTGCGAAAGGCCTCGGGCGATACGCTCGTGGTCCGATTTCGGACGCCCGGGGACTCCCTCTCCATCGACCGCCATCTGATTCCCGAGCCGACTGGATTGGCCGCGGTTCCCGTCCACATCGCATTGGGAGACGGGGTCGGGTATGTCGCGCTTCGCGCGATGTCGCAACATGCGGCCCGAGAGCTCAAGCACGCCATCGCCGACCTCCGGGACGAGGGTGTCAACCGGGTGATCGTCGATCTCCGAGACAACCCCGGCGGTAGGTTCGAAGAAGGGCTCGCAGTCGCCGAGCTGTTCCTGCCCAGGGGGACGCCGGTCGGGTCGGTGGCCAAGCGGAGCTCCCCGATCGTGCCGTATCGAACCCTCAATGCTCCCGAATTTCCCGATCTCGGTCTCGTCTTGCTGGTCAACCAAGGAACTGCGAGCGCCGCGGAGATCGCCGCCGCGGCGCTTCGCGACAATGGCCGGACTTGGCTGGTCGGAGAGCGCACCTACGGCAAGGGTTTGATCCAGACCACGATTTCGCTGGGCGACAGCATGGGCGTGCGCCTCACGACGGGACGGTGGCAACGGTTGTCAGGAGCGACGCTGGTCGGCGGCATCCTGCCGGACAGCCTCGCGTCGGGGAAGGTCGTCACCCTCGCGGCGCACGCTCTCAGCCCGATCCGAGAGCAGTTGATGTACGCCCTCGAGGCGCTCGCGTCGGAGCTGACGGCGCACGGTGTGAACGCACCCGAATCGGTCTGGGTTGCCGATCGAGAGCTCAAACGGCTCATCGCGCTCATGCACTCCACCAAGGGTCCGTCCGATCTCGAGCTGCTTCGCCGTCACCAGGGCGCGATCGAGCAAGAGCTGCAGCGGCAGGTTGGCCTTCGCTCCAAGATCTCCGAGGTTCGGCTTCGCTGGTCGCTCCGGACCGACCCCGTCATCGTCGTCGGTCTCGAAACGCTCGGCGGACAGTTCGTCTCGCCGCTGCCGACCCGCCAGTAGGAACGCTCGCGGGACCGGTCCACGGGGCCGGCTGTCCTATCGACCCTCCCCGGGGCGCAACCAACCAGCGTTCACGATCGATCCCGTCCGGGAGCCCCCTACGCTGATGCAGCCGCACCAGTTCGAGGCAGAGCTGTCCCGGATTCATGCCCAGAGCTTCGCATGGGCGGTCCGGTGTTGTCGCGGCGATCGAACCGAGGCTGAAGACGTGCTCCATCTCACCTACGCCAAAGTGCTGGACGGCAGGGCCCGCTTCGAAGAGCGGTCCAGCTTCAAAACCTGGTTGTTCGGGGTGATCCGGCGGACGGCGTTCGAGGAGATTCGGCGCGGGATGATGCACCGGCTGTGGATGGGAAAGTGGTGGCAGGAGCGGGAGGATGTCCATCAGGGAACGGCGGACCAGGCAACTCTAGTGGTGGAAGGCGAGCGCCGGGACCAGCTCCGGCAAGCCCTGGGTCAGCTGTCCCCGCGGCAGCAACAGGTCCTCCACTTGGTCTTTTACCAGGACATGACAATCCAGGAAGCCGCGACCGTGCTCAAGATGCAGATCGGTACGGCGCGCACCCACTACGAACGGGGCAAGGCGCGGCTGCGCCAACTGCTCGACCGAGAAGGAGACCAGGCGTGACCGACCAGATCGATCACGAGGGCGAGCTCCGGAGCGAGTTCGCCGCGCTGCGATCCCAGGAAGAAGCCTTCGCGCCCGGCTTTGAGCGAGTCCGCAGCGGAGCGCCGCGCCGCCGGCCGGCGCCGAGGAGCTGGCTCGTGCCCAGCGTAGCGCTCGCAAGCGCCGCGGTCGTGGCAGCGGTTTGGCTCGCCGTCCGCAAGCCGGCAGTGACTCCCTGGGGCGAGGGCAGTGCGGTCGATGTCGCCGCCTGGCGATCCCCGACCGACGCGTTGATCAGGGGCACCGATGTCGGATGGCTCGACACCGTGCCGAGTCTCAGGTCGGGGCCGGCCTGGACCACGGCTCCCAGCCCCGCCGATTCCGTGAACCGAGGCACCAACTAGGACTGATCCGATGACACTGCGCCAAATTTCCCCGATCGCCGTCATCCTCCTCCTGTTAGGCGGCCGCGCCGCGCTCGCGCAAGAGAAGAAGGAGGGCCAGGACGATGTCGCCAAGAACCTCTTTGCGCCGGAGTTGGTGCTCAAACACCAGCAGGAGATCGAGCTCAAGCCGGCCCAACGCGCGGCCGTGCTCGCGGCAATCAAGCAAGTCCAGACCGACCTCATCGATCTCCAGCTCAACATGGCCGAGCAGTGGCAGGGTCTGGTCAAGTTGCTGGAGGGGACGGAGATTGATGAGAAGAAGGCGCTCGAGCAGGTCGACAAAGTGCTGACCACTGAGCGCGACATCAAGCGGATGCAGCTGAGCCTTCTGCTCAAAATCAAGAACACGCTGACCCGGGATCAACAGGCCAGGCTCCGAAGTCTTCGGGATCGGCCCGGAGGGGATGGTGGCGGTTCAGCCGAGCGGATGGACGAGGCACTTTCACGCCAACAACAGTAGGAGGAAGCCATGCGGCGACGAATCAGCTCCTTCCTGGCGACCGGCCTGATCGGACTCGCGGCCTGTCAGGACAGCGGACCCACGAATCCGGCTCAGGCGAAGTTCGATCCCGCCGCCGTGAGCGCCAACCTCGCGATCATCGATCGGGTCAACTCGGCGCCCGTGCTCAAGAGTTTCCGAGCGCTGGGTGATCAAGCCATCGCGGGTGGGGTGACTGCGGTGAGCGTTCGGGATATTCAGGCGAAGATCGCATCGGGGCATGGAATCGGCGTAATGCGCGACGTGGCCGCGCGGCTCGCCGGGCTGGTCGCCTCTACAACTGCGGGGCCGGCTCTGGTCCCGATCATTCGAACCGACGTGCTCGGGAAAACGTTCGTCTATGATGCCGCCGCCAAGAAGTATGTCATCGACCCGGCCCGCACCGGCGCCCCACCCAATGGCGTGCGGTTCATTCTCTACGAAATCGACGACGCGACCCAGCAACCGAACGTCGGCAAGGAGATCGGCTATTCCGACCTGATCGACCAGAAGGTCTCATCGCCCTCATCCCTCGGGCTTCGCCTCGTGGTCATCTCCCACGGCGAGACGTATCTCGATTACAGATTCGGCATCAGCGGCGGGATCGAACGGGCCGCGATCACGGTCGCGGGCTTCATGGGCGACGGGACCGATCGGGTCAACTTCAATCTCACGCTCAGCGGTCAGCTCGTTGGACGAAACGGTGCGGTGACTCTGGAAGCCAGTCTCGAGATTCCAGCGCACAACTTCACGGCCACCGCCAAGGTCCAGGGCGTCGCGGGCGTGGAGAACGGCGACGGCCAGATCGACCTTGCGCTGCACCTCGGCGCCGACCTGGTCACGCTCACCTCCAGGGTCAACGGCAACCGCCTCGACGCGACGGTCAAGATGAACGGCAAGACCTTCGCGACCGCAACCGGCGACCCGAAGAGTCCTGTCATCAAGGGCGACGGCGGCCGTGATCTCACAGCCGAGGAACTCGGCGCGCTCGGCCAGATCGTGGGGTTTGCGGGTCAGCTGTTCGGGATCTTCGGTGGGCTGCTTGCGCCGGTGGGCGGGTTGATACTGGTGGGGTTTGGGCTGTAGAGAAGGAGGCCTGGGGACTGGGGACCGCACCCGGGTCCCCGGTCCTCATCCATTACGAATTCATAACAAAGAGATTAGGACTCTCCAGTTCCTCTTGCCGGATTAGGGACTTCTCCGCACTCTCGCTGGAGACTTTCCCCGGAGGCCCGCGGTCGTGCTCTCCCAGTGTTTCTTCTGTGACGCTTCCTTAGGCCGGAACGACGAGATCGAATCGATGCCGATCGGTCGCCGCTTGGCGTTCGATTCGGCGAAGGGCCGGTTCTGGGTCGTCTGCAAGTTTTGCGGCCGCTGGAACCTCGTCCCGATGGAGGAGCGGTGGGAGGCGATCGAGACGTGCGAGCGAAAGTTCCGCGGCACCAAAGTCCGTCTTTCCACTGATCAGATCGGGCTCGCTCGGCTGGCGAGCGAAGTCGATCTGGTCCGGGTTGGGAAGCCGGTCCTTCCCGAGTTCGCCGCCTGGCGATACGGGACGGAGCTGTGGCGGCGCCACCGGTTGAGTCTCCCCCGCAAGGCCGCGCGACTCTTCGGCGTTCCCGCCCTCGTTCTCGGAGCTCCCGTGATCGGGGCGGTCCTCGGTCCCGTGGGCGGTATGGCGTACGTGGGGGCGTTGGCGCTCGCGGCCTATCAGCGCCGGAAACGGCCGGCCCTGAGCATCGTCCTTTCCCGGGGCGACCGGCTCGATCTCTCCCGGGAGCAGGTCCAGGCTGCCGAGCTGATCCGGGCCGAAGACGAAGCGGACCAGTGGGCGATGTGGATCCAGTGCGATTCGGGACATCTGGTCCCGCGCGGCTGGAAGCTCGAGGAGACGGCCACGGGCGAGAAGCGGGCGCTGCTCACGGGAACCGACGGAAGGATCGCCGCGGCGCGGGTGCTCCCCCAGCTCAATCCGTTAGGCGGGAACCACGAAGCGGTCCAGAACGCGGTCCGCTGGCTCGAAGCGGCCGGCGGCCCGGGCCGCGCTCTTCACACCTTCGCCCGATCCAAGTGGGTCCGGCCGGCGTTCGAGACGATCGAGCGCACCCTCGTCACACTCCATCCCGATGCCCGGCTCGGTCTCGAGATGGCCCTGCACGAGGATGAGGAGCGCCGCGCGCTCTACGGCGAGCTCACCATTCTCAAGTGGGCGTGGGAACGCGAGGAGTCGGTCGCCGCGATCGTGGACGGCATCGACGGTTAGGCAGACCGCCGGCCCGCGTCTAGGCCACCACCAGACTCAGCAGCCGTCCCGGCACGTAGACCCGTTTGACGATTGTCTTTCCCGAGACGAACTTCACCACGATCGGGTCTCTCAGAGCTCGCGCCACGACCAGCTCTTCGGTCGCGGACCGGGGCACCCGGACTTTCGAGCGCGTTTTCCCGTTGATCTGAATCGGTATCTCCACGTCCGCCGTGACCGTCAGCGCCTCGTCCCACGTCGGCCACGACGCGTCGAACACCGAGGTCTTCCGGCCCAGCTGCTCCCAGCATTCCTCCGCGAAGTGAGGCGCGAACGGCGCCAGCATCACGACCAGATCCTTCACGATGCTTCGCTCCGAGCAGTTGGACTCGCGGATCGCGTTGAGCAGCTCCATCAGCGCGGCGATGGCGGTGTTGTAGCTCAGGACCTCGAGGTCGTGGGTCACCTTCTTCTTCGTCTGCTGCCACTTGACCACGACGTCGTGGTGAACCTCGTCACCGATCAGGGTCTTCCGCGAGCATTGGCTCACCAGGTCCCAGACCTTGTCGAGGAAGCGGCGAGGCCCGTTGATACCGGCATCGCGGAAGTCTCCTCCCTCCTCGAACGGGCCCAGAAACATCAGATACATCCGAAGGGTATCGGCGCCCCATTTCCCGATGTACTCATCGGGCGTGACGACGTTGCCCTTTGTCTTCGACATCTTCGCGCCGTCTTTGATGATCAGCCCGTGGGCGCGGAACTTTCGGAACGGCTCGTCGAAACCAACAAGGCCGAGGTCGTTCAGCACCATCGTGATGAAGCGGGAATAGAGCAAGTGGAGCACTGCATGCTCATTCCCGCCGATGTACGACGTGACCGGCAGCCACTTCTCGATCCTCGAACGGTCGAACGCGCGGTCCGCAAAGTCGGTGTTCGGGTACCGCAGGAAGTACCACGCCGAGTCGAGAAAGTTGTCGGAGACATCGGTCTCGCGCCGTCCCTGCTTCCCGCACTGCGGGCAAGGCGCATAGTACCACTCCTTGTGCCGCGCCAGCGGCGAGACGCCCGAATCGTCGGGGTGGAAATCCGGGATATACGGCAGCAGGACCGGCAGGTCCTTTTCAGGGACAGGGACCGGCCCGCACCCGTCGCAGTAGATGATCGGAATCGGCGGCCCCCAGTAGCGCTGGCGCGAAATACACCAGTCATGGAGCCGATAGTTGACCACACCCTTACCGGCGCCCTTCTCCTCCAGCCAGGCCACGATCCCTTTGAACGCTTCGCCCGTTGGTAGCTCGGTGAAGTGCCCCGAGTTGACCAGCCTGCAATCGCCGTCCTCGATCATCGGCTCGCTCAGCGGCGAATCCGACCCCTCGTCCGCCTGAGCGACTACCCGGCGGATCTCGAGGCCGTACTTCGTCGCGAACGCAAAGTCCCGCTCGTCGTGTCCGGGAACGGCCATGATCGCACCGGTCCCATAATCCATCAGCACGTAGTCGGCGACCCAGACGGGGATCTTCTCGCCGGTCGCAGGGTTGGTCGCGAAGCCCCCGGTGAAGACGCCGGTCTTGTCCTTCTCCCCCACCTTCCGGGTGATGACGTCCTTTGCCTGGGTGGCCTGCCGGTAGGCTTCGACTGCCGGCCGCTCCGCCTTGGTGGTTAGGCGGTCGACCAGTGGATGCTCGGGAGCCAGAACCATGAACGTCGCGCCGAAAATCGTATCGGGGCGCGTGGTGAACACTCTGATCACCTCGCCGCCGTCGATTGGAAAATCGATCTGGGCCCCCTCGGACCGCCCGATCCAGTTCCGCTGGGCCGTAATCGTCCGGTCCGACCAATCCATCTTCGACTTGTCGTCGAGGTTGGTGAGCAGGCGCTCCGCATAGTCGGTGATCCGAAAGAACCACTGCTCCAGCAATCGCTGTTCGACCGAAGTCCCGCAGCGCTCGCAGATGCCGCCTTCGGCCTGCTCGTTGGCGAGGACGGTCTTGCAGCTGGGGCACCAGTTGACCGCGGCCTTCTTCCGATAGGCCTTTCCGGCCTTGAGGAGCTGAAGAAACAACCACTGAGTCCACTTGTAGTACTCGGGATCGGTCGTCGAGAACGAACGGCTCCAGTCGAACATCCCGCCCAGCGCGCTCAGCTGGCGCCGGAAGTTCGCGATGCTCTTGGGGATCAGCTGCCCGGGGTGGATGCCGATCTTGAGCGCGTAGTTCTCGCTCTGAATTCCGAACGCATCGAAGCCAATCGGCTCGAAGACCTGGTAGCCCTGAAGCCGCTTGAACCGCCCGTAGACGTCCGCGCCGGTGAACGCGAAGACATTGCCGACGTGGAGACCCTCGGCCGACGGATAGGGGAACATCATCAGGTTGTAGAACGGCCTGGCTGCGAGGTCGAGATCAGGCTCGTTGGTGCGCCGATCGCTCCAGCGGGCCTGCCATTTCGCCTCGACCCGATCGGGATGGTAGGCGCCGTCGTCCGGAATGTGGGGTTCGGTCATGACTCCAATTTAGCCGACTCGGCCGATTGGCCGAAGCGGGGCGACTGCGTCAACGTTGGCAGGGACATACGCATACAGTGTTCAGGGGATCGGACCCGAGTCGTGTCACGGACGGTCAACACCGCGGCAGGCTGCGGCTTCCTGGAAGTCGATTCACTGGAGATAGAAGAGAATGGAGCGTCGACGGACACCATGCGGCTGGTATTGGGCCGGCTGGACGGATGCGCAGGCGACCTCATTGTCCGAGACGGCGCCGCTTCGGACTAGGGCGGGTTCGAAGACAGTCCCAACCGGGACAGAGGCCGGCCGACCGTTGGGCGAGGGGCGGACCCGATCGGGGCCGACGCCTACATCCAGGACTCACAAGTCGGCCCGGGCCGGACGACAGTAGCAGGACCACCTTCCCAGTAGCCGAACCATTCCGGGCGGCACTAGTATTCTCCCGTCCTTGGGGAATCCTCAGCGTCGCGGCCGGAATGGTCACAAAACGGCACCCTTTTAGACGGCTTCTTCAGATCGCGAGCGTCGTGGTGGTGCTGCTGCTCACGGCATCGCTCGCCGCCATCGAAGTTGTCGGCCCCCATTGGCCCCTCTTGCTCAAGCTGTCGATCTTCGCGCTCGCCGCGCTGCTCGTGACCTTTTTGATCGACCTGTGGGTCGACCGTCGGATCGTCAGGCCGCTCGAAGCCACCCAGGCAGTTGCGAGCCGGCTTGCTCGAGGAGATCTCCGCGTCTCGGAGGAGGAGATCGTGGCCATCGGCGGCGGACCGGTGACCGATGCCATTCGCACCATGATCCAGGAGCTCCGTCGCCTCGTCGTCGCAATTCGAGGAGCATCGAGCGACTCGGCGGGCCTCGCGGCGGAGATCTCGAACGCCACCCAGCAGATGATGTCCTCGACCGAAGAGGTGGCGAGCACCACGTCCGATCTCACCGAGCGGGCCATCGCGCAGGCGTCGTTGGTCCGCAACATGGCCGACGACTCGAGCCGGATCCTGTCTCTCGCGCAGGATGTCGCCGAGGGGTCGGTCCGGGCCGCCGAGCGCAACACCGAGCTCGCGAAGCTGGCCCGCAACCATCGCGACCGGCTCGGCCGGAGCGCCGCCGCCCTCGAGGGTTTCGCGGACGAGGTTGACCTCGGCGCGGCCGAGGCCGAGGCTCTCGCGAAGGCATCGGAGGAGATCGAGCGGTTTCTCGACCAAGCTCGAGCGATCGCAAAACAGACCAGGGTTCTTGCGCTCAACGCGGCGATCGAAGCTGCCCGCGCAGGGCAAGAGGGACAGGGATTCTCTGTTGTGGCCGAAGAAGTCAAGAAGCTCTCGGCGCAGGCGGCCTTGGCCGTCAACGCGACGAGCGAAACGGTCCGGATCGTGGTGGCACGGGTCCAGAGCGCGCGGGAGCGGATGCTCCGCTTGGGCCGGGGCGGGCTTCAAGCTCGAGAGGCCGCCGTCGCCGCGGTGGACGGCCTCCGAAGCGTCGCGGACGAGGCGGACGCGGTGGACACCTGGACCCGCCGGATGTCGAAGGCCGCGCTCGAGGTGAAGACACTGATCGAGAGCATCGCGGGCCGCACTCAGGAGCTCGCCGACGGAACGGAGAGCTACGCTGCATCGGCCGAAGAGATCGCAGCGGCGGCCGAGGAGCTCAACGCGTCGACCGAGGAGATCACCGCCTCGACCAGCCAGCTGGCGCAGGCCGGCGCCACGCTCACGGAAGCCGTCGGGCACCTGCGTGCGTGAGCGGCTACAGCCGCCTCGCCACCGCCCGCACTACCATCCGAATCCGGTCCCGCCACGGGAGCCGCGCCAGATTCGTCTTCACGACACCTCGCGTGAAGAAAGTCTTCTCCGAGTAGTCGATCGCGGTGTCGATCACGACCGGGCGGCCCGCCTTCAGGATCTCCACCACCCCGCCTAACACCGAATCCAGGTCGCGATCGCGATCGAGCCGGAGCCACTCAATGCCGACCGCTTCGGCGAGGCTGCCCACATCGTAGTCCGGGAGGATGCTGGCCGCTTTCTGGTTGAACGCGGTGTCCTGGAACTGCGCGATCTGGGCGAGCTCGCCGTCCCTCAGGATGAAGAACGCGATCGGGAGCCGCTGGCTGGCGGCGGTGAGGAGCTCGAGCCCGGTCATGAGCAGCGCGCCGTCGCCCGCGAGCGCCACGACCGGCGCGGCCGGCCTGGCGAGCTTGGCCCCGATAGCCGCAGGGACCGAGTACCCCATGCACGAGTAGTCCACCGGGGCGAGGAACCGGCCCGGCGCCTCGAGGACGAGCAGCTCCATCGCGAGAAAGGTTCCGTTGCCGCTGTCGGTCGTGTAGATCGTCTCCGGACCGAGCCGGCTCTGGATTCCGTCGATCAGCGCGGCCGGCGATACCCGGCCGGCGGACGGATGGGCTCTCTGCGTTAGGCGGACGGCGGCCCGTCCGGCGGTGATCTCGGGGTCGACCGGTCCCGACCCCGGTCCGAGCTCGGCGAGCAGAGAGCGGACGAATTCGCAGGTGTCCGCCGTGATCGGGATCGCCGCGGGATAGTTCCGGTTGAACACGGCCGGGTTGATGTCGACGTGGATCAGGTCACCGCGGGGAACGCACGAATAGCTGCCGGTCCCGACCTCGCTGAAGCGGAGCCCGATCGCGAGGGTGACATTGCAGCGGTCGGCGGCCGCGCGCGCGAAGGGGGGCGCCGCATCGCCGAAGCCGTTCCAGACAAACAGCGGGTGCGATTCCGGAAAGACCCCCTTGCCCTGAATGGTCGTCGCGACCGGCGCGCCCAACCGTTCCGCGAGCCGCACCAGCTCGGATCCTTGAGCGCCGAGACCGACATAGAGGAGCGGGCGCGCGCCGGGTGCAGTGAGCACCGCAGCGGCCCGGCGGACGAGCGCCGGGTCGCCCCGGGGTGGAACGAGCGCCGTCGGCAGGCCCCATTCGCTGGTATTGACGTCGTGCCGGGAGAGATAGAGGTCGACCGGGACCTCGACCATCACCGGTCCCGGTGTCCCGCTCCGGGCGACCCGGGCTGCCTCGCGGATCGTCCGGTACAACTCGGCGCCGGCGGTGACGGAGTAGGTCCCCTTCGTGATCGGAGCCGCGATCGCCAGCTGATCGATGTCGTGCAGCTGATAGGCCTGGGCGCTGTCCCGCCGGATCCCGCAGCCTAACACGAGCAGCGGAATCCCGTCCATATACGCTTCCGCGATTCCCGAGAGGGCGTGC
Source organism: Gemmatimonadota bacterium (assembly GCA_039933355.1). Lineage (GTDB taxonomy): Bacteria > Gemmatimonadota > Gemmatimonadetes > Gemmatimonadales > GWC2-71-9 > SHZU01. The sequence goes on from JBDTOH010000003.1 coordinate 30,244, forward strand.
GTGAGCCCCGCGCCGGGGACGATGTTGACGCACGCGAGCTCGCCGGAAGACCGCCACACCGCGTCGGCCATGAACCCGCCGCTCTGCTCGTCGGTGATGAGGACGGTCCGGACCTTCGTGGACTTCGCGAGCGCGTCGTAGAGCTCGATGTTGTGGGTCCCCGGGATTCCGAAGGCGAACCGGACGCCCTCGTCTTCGAGCGCTCTCGTGACGATCTCGCCGCCGGTGAGCTTCACCACACGCTCCGGCCCGGCGCCAACCCCTGTCCCCATTCCCTCATGACGCCCTCGGCGACGCGGTCCGCGAGCCCCATGATCGTCAGATATGGATTGATCTCGACCGCATTGGGGAACAGGCTCGCGTCGGCAATCCGGAGCCACGGCCGCCCGTGGACCCGCCCCCATCCGTCGGTGACCGAGTCGGACGCCGAGGCGCCCATCGCGGACCCACCCATCAGATGGGCCGCCGAGATCGAGATCGTGCCGGGAAGAAAGTGCCGTTCGCTGATCAGCTCGTCGATCCGGTCTGCATCGGACCTCTCCACGACCGGCGGGTTCGCCGACGGGGCGTGGACCCTAACGGCGCCCGCGGCGAAGAAAATCCTCGCGGCGGTTCGAGTCGCCCGTACCGTTGCGGCGATCACCTCCGGCGTGAACGTGTAGTGGACCATCGGCTCGCCGGTTTGGCTCACTGAAACGCGATTGCCCGGCGTCGCCTTGTCGCAGGCGAGGACCAGAATCATCTGAAGCCGGTCGAACGCGCGCATGAACCCGCTATGCTCGGGGCCGAAGCCGGTCAGGTTCTTCGCAGTGGTGAACGGGAAGTACATGCAGGTCTCGAGGACGAACCCCTCGTCGGCTCCGCGGTCGAGATAGAAGCTCTTCGGATGTCCGACGTCGTTGGTGATCGGGCCCGGGTGCTGGCCCACGAGGATGTGGGCGGGATGACAGGTGAACCCTTCGCCTACCCGCGAAGGGAGGTTGGGAAGCTCTGAGCGGAGCAGCAACGGAGGCGTCCCCATGGTCCCGCCCGAGAGGACGACGATCTCCGCCGTGACCTCGTAGCCGCCCGGCGCCCACTCGGATGTGGCCCCCTTCTCGCCGGGCATGGCCGCGCCGACCCTAACCCAGAGCCGCTGCTCGCCGAGCCGCCGCACCTCCGCCCGGGTGACCACCTCGACTCCCTGCCGCTCCGCGTTAGGCAGCTGGACCCGGTTGGTGCCCTGCTTGGCCGCGTTGGGGCAGCCCATGTTGCAGAGGCTCGAGCCCCGGCATCCCTTGAGGTTGAGCGGAAACTGCTCGGCATGGTAGCCGGCGTTGGCACACCCCAGAACGAAGAGCCGGTTGTTGTCGTTGATGAGGTCGGGAGGCAGCAAGTGGACGTTGTTCTCCGCCATGTACCGCCGGCTTCGCGTCTCGAGATCGGAGTAGATCAGGCCGGGCACTCTCCACTGCTCGATCACCCGCTTGGGTGCGATGAGCGAAGTCCCCGTGTAGACGATGGTCGACCCGCCGTAGCCCCGGGCAAAGGCGAGCGTCATGGTCCCGTCTTCGGTGAGGAACGCACCGCCCTCGGCGTAGAGCGCGCGCGCCATCTCGACTTCATGGCCGGTGAACTCGTCGTCCCGAAACCGAGGCCCTTGCTCGAACACGACGATTCGCTTGCCGGTGGCGATCATCGGCGCGAGAGCTTGGGCCACCGTGCCGCCGCCTGCGCCCGCCCCGACGATGGCGACGTCGTAGTGCCGGACGGTCACCGGCGCGCGCCCCATCCCGCCGCTGACGCGTGGTATCCGACGGCCGCCATGATTTCGGGCTGCGTGTAGAAACCCATCATCAC
>JBDTOH010000004.1:0-30559 GCA_039933355.1 Gemmatimonadota bacterium
CGTGACGAACCAGTTGCCCTAACTATCACGACATCTTCACGCGCCGCGGGATGCCGGGGATCAAGATCCCCCTTCCGGTGATCGTCGGATCCGATATCGCGGGAACGATCGAGGAGCTCGGCGCCGATGTCTCCGGATGGCAGGTCGGGGATCGGGTGCTCGTCGATCCGATCTTCCGCGGCGGAGCGCGCTTCGGGATGATCGGCGAGGTAGCCGATGGCGGCCGGGCCGAGCTGGTCCGAGTGCCGGTAAACCAACTGGTCCGAGTGCCCGATGCGGTCTCGCTCGAGGACGCGGCTGCGCTGCCGCTGGCATACGGCACCGCGTATCGGATGTTGTTCGACCGAGGCGGCGTCAAGGCCGGTGAGAAGGTCCTCGTGCTCGGCGCGAGCGGCGGCGTCGGCGTTGCGTCGGTGCAGCTCGCCAAGCTCGCAGGTGCCACGGTGATCGCCTGCGCCGGCTCGGCCGAAAAGCTGGCTCGGCTCCAAGCCCTCGGAATCGACCACGGCATCAACTACGCCGTCGACTCGTTCGCCGACAAGGTCAAGGAATTGTATGGCAAGCCCAAGATCACGGGTGGAGGTGGTGTCGACGTCGTGGTGAACTTCACCGGCGGAGATACCTGGCTTCCGAGCCAGAAATGCCTCGCGGCTCGGGGTCGAATCCTCACCTGCGGCGCGACCGCCGGGTTCAATCTCACGACCGACGCCCGGTATCTGTGGACCTTCGAACAAACGATGATCGGCTCGAACGGGTGGACGATGGAGGGACTCACCGCGCTGCTCGATCTCATCGCCCAGGGCAAGCTGGCGCCCGTCATCGACTCGGTGCTGCCGCTCGAACAGACGGCCGAGGCGGAACGGCTCCTCGAGGATCGCGAGGTGGTGGGAAAGGTGTTGCTCAAGCCGTGACGCCGGTTCCACCCAGCCTCACCTGCGCCAATCTCGGCGACTTGATCCCGCGCGACCGGTATCAGGACGAGGACGCGTACATCGACCTCCACGACCCGGTGCGCCCGTGGACCTGGACGTTCGGCGCGATGGCGGGCCGGGTCGATGCGGTCGGGCGCGGCCTCCTGGCCCACGGGTACCGACCCGGCGACCGGATCGCCATCATCAGCGGCAATCGGGCCGAGTTCATGCAGGTGTATCTCGGCGTTATGCGGGCCGGGCTCGTCGCGGTGCCGATCAACTTCAGGCTCCCGCGCGACACCGTGGAGTACATCCTGCGGGACGCGGCGGTTCGAATGGCGATCGTGGACGGGCCGCGCCGCGAGCTCGTGCCCGCGGGCGTCCGCGTCTACTCGATCGACGGCGAAGCGAAGGAATCGCTCGCGAACTTGCTCGATCCGGGACCGCTCCGCCTCGGCCCTCGCCCCGCCGCCCGGCTCGCGAAGATTCTCTACACGTCGGGCTCGACCGGGCGGCCCAAGGGCGTCCCGCTCGACCACGACGGGCAGCTCTGGGCCGTGTCGAAGTATTTCGTGGGGAGTGAGGCAGGTCGGAAGGAGCGCACCGTGATCGTGGCGCCGACCTACCACAAGAACGGCCTCTTCTTCTCGATGGTGGCGCTCTCGAACCAGTTCACGGTCGTGTCGATGCCGCGGTTCGAGGCGCGGCCGTATCTCCACGCGGTGGCCAAGTACCGCTGCACCCTCTTGTCCGGCATCCCCACGATGTTCGCGCTGCTCGCCCGCGAGCGCGAGCTGATCGACGAGCTGGACCTGAGCTCGGTCCGCACGGTGACGATCGGATCGGCGCCGCTGACCGGGGCTTTGCTCGATCGGGTTCACGCCATCTTTCCGGGCGCGACGATTCAGAACGGGTACGGCACGACCGAGGCCGGCGCCTGCGCCTTCGGTCCGCATCCTCGCGGGCTGGCGCGGCCGCCGCTCGCGTTAGGCTATCCCTTCCCCGACATCGATTGGCGCTTGGTGAACGGTCCTTCGGCGGACCAAGGCGTGCTCGAGCTCAGGACGCCTGCCTTGATGACCGGGTATGTCAATCTTCCCGAGGTGACCGCCGCGCGGATCCGGGACGGATGGTACGATACCGGCGACGTCATGCGACACGACGCGGACGGATTTTTCTACTTCGTGAGCCGGGCCGACGACATGTTCATCTGTGGCGGGGAGAACATCTATCCAGGAGAAATCGAGAAACTGCTGGAACGGCATCCGGCCGTCGCTCAAGCCGCAGTGGTCCCGGTGCCGGACGAGATCAAAGGCCAGATCCCGGTCGCCTTCGTCGTGCTGGGCCCAGGTCGAACCGCCACCGAAGCCGAGATCAAGGAGTTCGCGCTCGCGAATGGGCCGGCGTTTGCGCATCCTCGATTTGTCGTGATGAAGAGCGTGATTCCAGTCGGCGGGACCCACAAGGTGGACCGGAAGGGATTGTTGGAGGAAGCGTTGGCGGTGGTTCGGGCGACGGGGCGAAGCTGAAGCACTGTCACCGCTTCGTGCCGGGGCCACCCTTCATCCACGCGATCGCTGAGCGGGCCAGGCCCTCCGGGATCGTATGGACCCCGTCGCGCTCCCCGCCGAGCCCGAGCCGGGTGAGCCCCGGACTCAGCGCGCCGCTCTTGGGGGAGCGGGGCCGCGCCGTTAGGTGCCCGTCCGACCCGGGATCCGCACCTGCTCCGCCGGCGACCGCGAACGCGACGAGGAGTCCCCCAGCCATCCAATCCCCAGCCCCACCCCCGATCCCATCCCTGTTTCAGCCACCTAGTGCTTCGGCACCCAGCCCGGCCACTTCCACTCTTTCGTATTGAACAGATCGTCGTTCACGGCATCGTTGATCTTCCAGTCGCGGTAGATCTCGTGGAAGCTGAGCTTTCCGTCGGTGTAAAACAGGCATTCGGTCGCGAGCCATCCGCCGCCCAGCTTGACGTACTTCTCGAATCGGATGTCGCTGATCGAGCCGTTCTGGCCTGGTTCGATCACTTTAGCAAAGAGCAGTCGATCCTTTTCGATCCAGAACTGGTTGGTCTTCTCGTCACCCTTGGCCGCACCGACCACGTAGACGGCCTTTCCTTGCCACGTATCCTCGCGAACCTTGGACAGATCGAACCCCTCCTTCTTGAGGATTTCGATCGAGCGCTCGGGCGCCTGGTTGTACACATCGAAGCCGAGAATCAGAAGGGCGTTCTGGCCCGGCCCGCCGCCAGCCACTTTTTTATTCGCGAACCGGAACACCGAATCACTCTTGTAGACGACCCCCCGTCCGCTGTCGATGGGGGCGATGTCGATCCGAAGCCGGCCCGGGCTGAACATCGCCTCCCACCACTCACCCTCGGGCCGGCCATCAAACCAGATGGCTCGCTGCACGAAGCTGAGCTTCTTGTACCACGTGTTGGCGTATTTGTCGTGCATCGCGCGGATCACATCTTCACCCGACTTGATGTCGGTGCGGGGAGCGGCCACGAGTGAGAGCACGGCCAGAGTCGCGAATGCCAGCATGAGGACCTCGTAAAGGGGACGGCGGTAATGTAACCGATCAAGTAGACCCCGGAACCGCTCGTATTGACCCGGAGCCTAAACTGCGCCACCATTGGGCATGGCACCGCCCTCCGACAAATCGCGCAGCGTTGCTCTTGTTCTCGGCGTCATTCTCGGCGTCTTCGGGGCTCATAGATTCTACGTGGGCAAGATGGGCACAGGTTTCTTGATGCTGTGCACGGCCGGTGGATTCGGGATTTGGTACCTGGTCGACGCCATCATGATCGCATCGGGTGGTTTTCGCGACAGCGACGGCAGGTTGGTGAGCCGGTGGGATCCGGAGCAGTCGGATCTGACCGGGATCCCTCAGGAGTTTCTAGATGAGCTCTATCAGCTGCGGACCGATGTGAACGAGCTCAACGAGAGGGTCGACTTCGCGGAGCGGCTCCTGTCGAAGGGAAATGAGAGGCGCGAGGTCTCACCCATCACTCCGCGCTCCGAGTAATCACGGCGATCTCGTCTCCCACGTGCAGCGTTCCCAGTGAGCGGTGCACGACATTTACCCCGAACATCACCCCGCTGCCTTGCTTCCGGTACGTCGCCAACGTCTTGAGCGGCTCCTTGCTTCGTTCGCCCGTCGCCTGGTCGGTAGTAGGGACCGTGCAGCGCGCGCACAGCTTTACCATGTCGAACGCGAGCGATCCGATCGTGAACCGGCGCCATTGGTCCTCCTCGAACGGCTCGGCGCCCGCCACGACGACGTTGGGCCGGAATCGATTCATAGGGAGCGGGTCCACCAGCCGGCCGTTCAGGTCACCTAACGATTCCTCGCTGATCAGGAGCAGAGGGTAGCCGTCGGCGAAGCTGACCCGGGCACCGATCGGATCGTAGTCGGGATCGGTCCGGCGGCTCCAGCTCTCGGCCATGTGGACGAGCCGAACCGGCGCGCCGAGGAATCGCGAGCACCATCCGGCGGCGGAATCGCCCATGTAGACGGCGTCCACCTGATCGTTCCAGACCTCGACCGTCTCGAGCACCTCGGTCGGCCTGACCTCGAGCGGCGTCATGTCCGGTCCCTCGAGCCGGAGACGGTGCCCGGCCGGCGTAGCCCGGAGCAGGGCGAGCCGCCCGATCTCTCGCTGGGTGACCAGACGATGGTTCTCGTCTACCACCATCCAGCGGCGGTCATTGGTCGGACCCATCGGCCCGAGCTGGACGGTGTCGAGCGAAATTCCGACGCCCCCCTTGAGTGGATAAATGAAAAGCCCGGTGATCTTGATCATCCAGCGGCCTGGTCCGGGTCGGGGGTGAGTTGCATCCAGCGTTCCGGCGGCGTCAGCGGCACGAACCCGCACGCGGCGTAAATCGCATGGGCGTCGCGGGTGGCGAGAAGCCAGCGGCGGAACCCGTGGAGCTCCGGATCGGCGAGAATCGTCCGGACCATCCATTTTGCGAGCCCGCGCCCTCGATGGGGCTCGAGCACAAAGACATCGGCCAGATAGCCGAAGGTGGTCCGGTCGCTGATCGCGCGGGCGAACCCGACCTGAGCGCCGCTCGCCTCGTGGAAGAGGCCGTAACCCAGGGAATGCGCGATCGACCGGACCACTTGCTCGCGACGAATCCCTCGCGACCAGTAGGCCGTAAAGAGAAAGCCGTGAACTACGTCGATGTCGAGCTGAGCGGGGTCGTTGCTGATTCGATAGCCATCGCGTCGGACGTCGATCATGGCTGAAATGTAGCAATGCCCGGCGGCGGCTTGCGTAGACACAGAGCGCGGCGGCCACCGGCGTGTTGCGGCCGCCCGACCCGAGATCTAATCTTGCTCGAACAAATCCGGCCTTTCCTTCGTCTCTCTTCAGGAGTAATGCCTGTGTCAGCTCGAAGTTTGGGAGCGATCCTCGTGCTCGCGGTGCTCGGGCCTCACGCCGCAACGGCCCAGTCCGACAAGGCCGCGGTACTCTCGGTGGTCAAAAAAGTCTTCGAAGGGATGAAGGCGCGAGACACCGCACTCATGCGGGCGCAAATGGACCCGGCGGCCCGGTTGATCGGTGTGGATCCCACGAAGGGCGTGCAAGCCATCGATCCCAGCCGATGGATCGGCGGGATCGGCAAGAGCTCCGGCGACGTCTACGACGAGCGAATTTTCGACCCCGAGGTCCGGGTTGACGAGGATCTTGCCACTGTCTGGACTTACTACGAATTCTGGCGCGGCAGCAAGCTCTCTCACTGCGGATACGACGCGTTCATGCTCTCGAAGGTGGGCGGGGCGTGGAAGATCGTGCAGGTGGCCGATACGCGGAAGCAAAGCTGTACGCCGAGGAAGTAACGAAGACGGTAGGACGGTAGGACGGTAAGTCGGGCCGAGGCGAGACTCCGCTGGATTTAGGCGATCCCGAGAGCGAGAGGAGCAACCTGCTGCCTTGCCGCCTTGCCGCCTTCCGTCTTACCGTCTTACCGTCTTACCGTCTTCCGCCGGCAGGCTCCGATCCAGAATCATGATCTTCTGCCAGATCTTCCGCGACAGACCGCTCGTGAGGTTCTCCACCTCGTTCACCGCCGAGACCGTCACAGGATCGGCAAAGTTCTGGACGTAGAGGGCGGCCGTCTTGCTCAGCATCGACAGCAGCTCGCTCGAGTAGTCGAGATAGCGCGACAGCTCGAAGGGTGTCATCGGGCGCTCCGGTGAGGACGGCGTGTTCGTGGTCGGTTGCCGCATCCATTCCGGGTCTTTGGTGAGCTGATGCATATCGATGATGTGCGCCATCGACCGGAGCTCGTGAAGCGCCTTGAGCGCGCGCCGCCGCTTCCGCCGGGTCTCCAGCGACGCGAGGAAGTAGAGCGCGATCCCGACGAAAATGAAGTCGTTGACGATTGCTTCGACCGCCTGAACGAGATCGGGCAGTGCGGGCAGTTCCTGCCTAAAGCGGACCGTGCGGATCGCAGCGGCAAGGAGTACGGCGAACGCGAGCGCGGCTGCGACGACTCCAAGCCGGATCGGCCAGTGCGGGCGTCCGAACCACTCGGCGTCCCGCCCGCCGCGCTCGCACACTTCCGCAACCTCGCGCGCCACCCCCGCGAGACCCCGTCCGGGGAAGCGCTCCTCGACCCGGCTGGCGAGGCGCCGCGCGGTATCGTTGATGGAAGCGGGATCGAGTTTGCGGTACACAGAACTAGAATCTAGCCTTAGTCCGAGAGCGCGCGTTTGCCAACCCGGAGCACGTGCTATGGCCCTCGAGACCAATCGCCTCCTTCTGGTCGCCTGCACCATCGACCTGCTCCAGGCCGACGGTGGCGATCGCGCCGGGTTCTCCCGGCTCATCGGCGCTGCGGTCACCGAGGAATGGCCGCCGGAGCTGTACGACGACGATGCGCGGATGTGGACGATCGACAGGCTCGAGTCGGTTCCCGGCTTTGATGAGTGGGCGATGTGGTATGTGATCCTCCGAGAGCCCCGCACCGTGATTGGAGCGGCCGGCTACAAAGGACCGCCGGACGAGAGCGGCGTGGTCGAAGTCGGTTACGGAATCCTGCCGGCCTTTCAGCGCAGAGGGTTCGCCTCGGAGGCGACGAGCGCGCTGATCGCTCGCGCGTTCGAGCGCCCCGACGTCACGGCGGTTGCGGCCGAGACCTATCCCCATCTCACTGCATCACTCGGCGTTATGCGCAAGAACAACATGGAGTACGTCGGCCCTGGAAGCGAAGACGGCGTGATCCGCTACGCAATCCGCCGCCCCTCCTGACCTGTCCTCTGCTCCAGTCCCCACGTTCAGGCTACAGTCCCAGCCTCACCGCCACGCGTCCCGTCACCGCATCGGCCGGCGCCGCGTAGATCTCACCGCTCACGCCGAGCTTTGAAGCCGCTCTCCACGTCGCGCCCGCGAACACGACGATCCGGTCCAAGTCCACCTCGACCCGCTGTTGGTCGAGCACCCCGTCCGAATTGACAAAATGGACTCGGAAGCGCGGGGCGAGATGGTTGTACCCGGCGCCGAAGTACGGCTGGAGCTTCTTCGACGAAGTCCACCCGATCGAGGCGTCGATGCCGGCGACATTCGGATGGTAGGCGTCGTCCGAGCGGGTCCCGCCGAAACACTCGCTCCCGGCGAGCGCGATCCGGCGATCGTCGCAGGTCACCGGGGCGTGCACCACGCCGAAGGTGCCGTGACCGCTGAGGCTCAGCACCGCGCCGCCGTGGCCCAGGCGGCTCGTCTTCGAGAGCGCGAACCCCACGAGGTTGGCTTTGACGCCCGACAGGCGAACCGGCGGCGTCCAGCTCCCCTCGACGGCCCATCCCCTGCCTAACGCAATGGCGAGGCGCGGCCGGGGCGCGGCGAAGAGCAGGTCGGTGTTGTCGCCCTCGAGCTTGCCCGGCCGGCAGATGTTCGGGATCGATGAGATCGAGTCCGCAGTCGGGAGATAGTACATCTCGAGCCCGACCCGGACCCGCTCGGCCGGCGCGGCCTCGAGCGCGCCCAGCTGCGAGAACGCGAGCGGGACCGCAAAGGTGGCAAGCAGCTTCGCTTCATTCGAGCTCTTCGACGGTGTGCAGAGCTGCGCCGCGAGCGCCGAGGGGACGAGCCCGATCGCCCATGCCGACCCAATCCAGCGCCGGGCGCTCATGGCACCACCGTGACCGTGCCGTGCATGCCCCCGCCCGGTGATCCATGGTTCGCGCAGTGATAGTTGTAGGTCCCGGCCGTTGGAAACGTCACGTCGATGCTGAACGGCGCGTCGTAGAACGCGCCAATGCTTGGGATCGTCGACCCGTCGGGAACGATGTTGTGCCCCATTGCCCCGTTGCCCCACGTGAACGAGACGGTTCCACCGGCCGTGATCGTGATACTGCTCGGCGTGAACGAATTGTTGGTGACCGCTACCGCCCCGACGGCCGCGATCGCGTTCGCGGAGAACGTGACTCCGCTGGTCGCGCCGGTCGTCGTCGCTGAGATGGTGAGCACGCCCGCGACCGCGCCCCCGATCGTGACGGCCGTAGTGGCAACCCCTTGAGCGTCGGTGGGGCCCGAACCCGGATTCACGGTCGCCGTCCCGGTGGCCACTTGCCAGGTGACGGTCTGATTTGCCATCACGGCGCCATCCTTCGTAACCACCACGCGGAGCGGGTCAGGCAATGCGAGGCCGACCTTGGCCGACTGGTTGTTTCCGCCGGCGACCGCGATGACGATGGAAGGTGGCGGTGGTGGCGGTGGCGAGGTCGGCGAGCCCCCTCCTCCGCATGCGGCCAAACCCGCACCCATGCCGATGGCTGCGAAACGAGTCAGGGCAGCCGCGCTCCGACGAGACGATGGGTTGACCGTCATGAGACCTCCGCTTGAACCGCTGGTGAGACGCACGCTGGCCGAACAATGGCTCAGCGCTAAGATTGACGTCCGATGATTGTGTTGGCGAGACGGCATTCGACACGCCACCTTATGGCGTCCCCCGACACGGCTAATCACTCCCATCGACCCGGCCCATGGACGACTCTTCGATCGCATTTCTGAAAACTCTGCTCGATACCCCCGGCCCCTCGGGGTTCGAAACCGGTCCGGCCATCGTCTGGCGCCGCGAGGCTGAGGCCTTCGCCGACGAGGTCAGCAGTGATGTCAACGGCAATTCGTTCGCAACGCTCCGAGGAGCGCCGGACGGGCCGGCGGTGATGTTCGCAGGACACATCGATGAGATCGGCCTGATGGTCGTGTACATCGACGATGACGGCTATCTCTGGTTCGATCCGATCGGCGGCTGGGACGAGCAGGTGTTCGTAGGGCAACGGGTCGTCCTGCTCGGCCGCGCGGGCCCGGTCGCGGGTGTGATCGGGAAGAAGGCGATCCATCTCATGGACAAGGAAGACCGCGAGAAGGTCTCCCGGGTCCGCGACCTGTGGATCGACATCGGGGCGGCCAACCGGGCCGAGGCGGCTGCACGGATCCGGGTCGGCGATCCCGGCGTGCTCGCGGCGACGATCGAGGAGCTGCCTAACGGGCTCATCGTGAGCCGGAGCCTCGACAACCGGATCGGCGCGTTCGTCGTGCTCGAAGCGCTCAAGCTCCTGAAGAAGAACCCGCCCGCCGCGACCGTGACCGCGGTCGCGACTGCGCAGGAGGAGATCGCCTACACCGGCGGCGGCGCCCGCACCTCCGCCATGAGCCTGACGCCGAGCGTCGCAATCGTCGTCGACGTGACCCACGCGACCGACACTCCCGGCGTCGAGAAGAAGCGCTACGGCGACATCAAGCTGCGCGGCGGCCCGGTGCTCTCGCGCGGCTCCGCGGTGAACGGGCCGGCCTTCGATCTGCTGGTCGAGACGGCTGAGGCGGAGGGAATCCCCTTCGCGATCCACGCGGCGCCGCGGTTCACCGGCACCGACGCGGACGCGATCTTCACCGCGGCGCGCGGGGTGGCGACCGCGCTCGTGTCGGTTCCGAACCGATACATGCACAGTCCGAACGAGATGGCTGCCTTGGAGGATTTGGAGCGGGCGGCGGCGCTTCTGGCGGGTTTCGCGCGGCGGGTTACCCGCACCACGAGCTTCAACCCGCGTTAAACCTTCCGTCGGGCCGCGCCAGCCGTTCCCGGGCGGAAACTGCTGCCGGGCTGTCCGGCCGCGCCGCGACGAACGCCTCGAGGCCGCGCAGAGCTGCCGACGTACCGAGGTCGCCCAGGATCTTGACGATGGCCTGCTGGATCTCGAGCGACGGCTCGTGAACCAGCTGCCGGGCCAGCGGCCACCCCAGCTGGCGTGACCGGCGCGGGTTGAGATGCGTGATCGCGCCGAGCCGGACCTGGAGCGAGGGATCGCTGATCAGAAGACCGAGCGGTTGGTGGGCTTCCTGGGTGCAGATCATCGCGAGCGCACGGGCGACCGAGCGGCGGGCGCGCTCGTCGCTGTGATCGGCCTGTTTCGCCAGAGCCGGTACTGCGAGCTCGAGGTCCATGTCGCCCGCTAAGTCGGCGGCGTTGCGCACCACGTACCAGAGCTCGTGCCCGATATGCCGAACGATCGTGTCGGTTCCCTCGGTCATGTGGGTCAGCGCACGAAAGTAGCCCCGTCGCTCGCTTTGACTTCCGGCTTCCACCAGCCGCCGCATCAGCGCATCGGTCGCGCCTTGACCGACTCGGCGGAGCACGCCGGTCGCCTCTTCCGGCCTGGCTCCATTGCCGACCTGACCCGCGAGCAGAATGAGCCGCGACGGCGTGAGAATCCGGCGCAGCAGCGCGCGAAGCTCGATCCCCCCAACCTCTGTGTGCGAATGGGCCTCTGCCTCGGCCACGTCGAGCGCGACGTCGAGCAGCGCGCCGGCGTCGTTCTCTCGTTCCGCTTCGACCGCGCGCGACTCGTAGTCTCGATAGGTGGCTTCGCGAGCTCCGGCGACGACCGGCGCCGCCAACTTGCCGTTCCCGCCCGTCATGGACTCGTGCGGATCTGACAGTGGTCCGGCCGTGGAGTGCCAGTCAGGCTCGGAAGTTTGCCGAAGCAGCGGCGGCCGCGATCCGACCGGTTCAACCTGGCCTTCGGCAGAGAACCGCAAGCCGAGGGCCGTGCGGACCCCGGCGATGTTCTCGTACGTTCCCCGGTCTCGGGCGAAGACGCCGGCAAAAGTCTGGAAATCCTGCGCCGCGGGATCGGTCGGAAACCGAATGGCTTGGACTTGGTGTTCGAGCAGGGAGTCCGACACTTCGGACGCGCCTGGAGCGGCGATTGGAACGGAGCCGCCGTTCAGGATCATGCGGTCGCGCAGGGCGTGCAGCGAAACTGACCCGCCGAGGCCCGAGGCAAGCAGCGCCAAAGTCTCGCCGAACGAGTTTACCTTCTCACTGGACGCCGGATTCAACCGTTCGAAGTAGATCGATCCGCCAAGGGTGGCAATGAAGCTGTGGCGCTGGGGCATGTTATCCTGTTTGAATACCGGCAATCCGATCCGATCGCACCGCTAGGAGCAAGAGACAGGCCCTGGCTGCGTGACCCCAGTCCTAACCTCCGCTGCGCGGAGAGACGCTCCAACTGGAGAGGTTCGTTGGATGGCAACGCTTCACGCTGACAAGATCGTTGCAGCGCTTCGGACCGGATTCATGCGCGACTGGAGCCGATCGGCCCTTCTCCAGTTTGCCGCGGAGCGGATTCGCGCAGCGGGTTCCCCGTATACCTCGGTCTATCTCTACATGCTTCATGGTGAAGCCCTCGAGCTCGAGGCGTTTGTGGGGCGGGAGACCGACCACACACGGATCCCGGTTGGGAAAGGAGTCTGCGGGACTGCCGTGACGACTGGGATCGACCAGAACATTGGCGACGTGCGCGCGGTCGAGAACTACCTCGCCTGCAATCTCGACACGCGGTCCGAGCTGGTGGTTCTGATTCGACGGGCCGAAGTCATTCTCGGCCAGATCGATGTCGACAGCGACGTGCCCGATCCGTTCACCGCCGAGGAGCAAGCCGAGGTGAAGAAGGTGGCGGACGCGCTGGCGGTCCTGCTTTGAGCCGCGATCTCTGATGCGCGCCTGGTCGTCCGCTCGCTGGTCGATCCCGCTACCGGAGGGGCACCGCTTCCCCATGGGCAAGTACCGGATGATTCGAGACGGGCTCGTGGCCCGCGGAGTGCTTCCGCCCGAAGCGATTCACGAGCCCGACCGGGTCTCGCGTGACGCGCTCGGGTTGGTTCATGGGGCGGCCTACATCGATGCCATCGTCGACGGTACCTTGAGCCCCGCAGCCGTCCGGCGTCTCGGCTTCCCGTGGAAGCCGCTGCTTCCGGAACGGTCGTTTCGGACGGTTCAAGGCACGCTCGAAGCCGCCCGCGACGCGCTCCGCCTCGGCGCCGGGATCAATCTCGCGGGCGGTACCCATCATGCATTTCCGGATCACGGCGAGGGTTACTGCGTCTTCAACGACGTGGCGGTCGCGATTCGGGTGCTGGCCCGGGAGGGGCTCGTCACCCGGGTCGCCGTGATCGACCTCGACGTCCATCAAGGAAACGGCACCGCCCGGATCTTCGTAGACGATCCGGACGTGTACACCTTCTCGATGCACGGGGCGAAGAACTATCCGTTCCATAAGGAGCGGAGCCGGCTCGACGTGGAGCTCGAGGACGGATGCGACGATCGGGTGTATCACGATCTTCTCGAGCGCTCCTTGGAGCAGGTTCTCGACGATGCCCGGCCCGATCTCGTTTTCTACGTCGCCGGCGCCGATCCCTACGCCGGCGACCGGCTCGGGCGGCTCGGCCTCTCGTTCGAAGGCCTCCGCCGGCGCGATGCGATGGTGTTCGACGCCTGCGCGCGGCGCGGGCTCAAGGTGACGATGGTGTTAGGCGGGGGCTACGCGCGCGATCTCGAGGACGTGGTGACGATTCACACGACGACCGTGAGGGAGCTCGTTGCCCGCTATGGATGAGACGACGGCCTTACGAGAGGTCCGAGGCATCACACTGTTCGAGCGGCGGATTGGAAGCGGGCCGGAGACCGTCGTGCTGCACGGCGGGCCCGGGGCCCATCATGACTATCTCCTGCCCGGATTCGACGCGCTGGTCCCGGGGCGGACCCTCATCTACTACGACCAGCGGGGGGGCGGCCGCTCTCCGGTCCCCCGTGAGTTCCCGGTGGGCTGGCAGGAGCACGTCGCCGATCTCGATGCGCTCCGGGCCTTGTGGGGTTTCGATCGGCTGTCTCTGGCGGGATACTCGTGGGGAGGTTTGCTCTCGGTGCTCTACGCGCTCGAGCACCCGGACCGGGTCGCCTCCCTGGCGCTCGTGTCACCCGCTCCGATCTGGCGCGGGGGCCGCGACGAGTTCGAGCGACGGCTCGCCGAGCGCAACCAGGCCCCGGAGGTCCAAACGGCGCGGCGCGAAACAATCGAAGGCGGCCTTCGCGACCGCAGCCCGGAAGAGTACCGGCGCCGGATGTTCGAGCTCTCGGTCGCCGGATACTTCCACGATTGGCGGATGGCGCGGAACCTAACGCCGTTTCGGATCACCGGCCGCACTCAGCAGGCGGTCTGGGACAGCCTCGGCGATTTCGATCTTCGCTCTCGGGTGGCGGGGCTGACGATTTCGGCGGTGGTCGTCCACGGCGAAGACGACCCGATCCCGATCAGCACCGCCGAGGCGCTCGCGGCACTGCTGCAGGCTCCTCTCACGCCGATCCCCGATTGCGGTCACGTCCCCTATGTGGAGGCTCCGGCGGCGTTCTTCGGCGCGCTCGATCCGTTCTTGCCACGGGCCGGATGACCCCGCGCCCGACGCCGTTCGATCTCGTCTTCGGGGAAGCCGAGCGCGAACGGCTCAGCCGCCTCAGAGAGGCGATCGCGACGAGTGACCTCGATCCGAGGGAGCGGGACCGCTTCGTGCTTGACCGGTTTGCGGTCGAATGGCTGACCGAGCTCCGCCCCGAAGAGGGGGTGGGCGAAGGTGTGGCGGAGTTCGTCGCCTTCCTCCATGCCGGCTATCTCTTCTGGGCCGATGGTGAGGCGGTCGTCGAGGTGGGGCGCGAGGCGCTCGAGCGGCTTCTGCGCGACCCGCCCGGCCTAACGACGCCGGCGAGCGGCATCCGGCCGTACTACTTCCAGATTGCGCCGCAGCGGGTTTGGGGCGCCGCGGCGCTGGACAGCGGGCCTGAGCCGCTCGACGGTTGTTTCGTGGTGCCTCAGGACCGCGAGCTCATGGTCGTCGCGGTCTTCGGGCTCTATGCCGGCCGTCCCGGCTTTACGGCGGTAGAAGTCGGCGGTCACCGGCCCGGCCGGCTCGCGCGCCTCGACCAGACCCCGCTCTTCGCGCCGACGATGAGCGGTGGCGCGGCCGCGGGGCTTTATTCTCTTGCGGGCAGTGAAGAGCTTCTCGAGCTGGCGTGGCGGGTCCACGAGCAGCTGGCCGCCGGCCCGGCTCCCGGCCGGCAGGAGCTGATCCTCGCATGACCATGGATCGCACGGCTATCGCGCGGGTCCTCGATCAGATCGCGGCCCATCTCGACCTCAAGCGCGAGAACCCGTTTCGGGTTCGCGCATTCCGAAACGCGGCCCGGGCTGTGGCCACGTTGCCGTCGGATCCGGCCGCCATGCTCGCCGACGGCTCGCTCGCCGACGGGAAGGGCTTGGGCGCGGGTACGCTCGCGATCGTGCGGGAGCTGGTCGAGACCGGCCGCGCGGGGATGTTGGACGAGCTCCGCGAGGAAGTGCCCGCCGGCCTCGTCGAGATGCTCAGCATCTCCGGTCTCGGCGTGGCTCGGGTGCGTCAGATCCGCGACGGGCTTGGGATCGACACCATTCCCGAGCTCGAGCTCGCCGCGAGAGACGGACGGCTCGCGGCGCTTCAGGGCTTCGGCCCCCGCACGGCGGAGGGTGTGCTCAAAGGCATCGCGCGGCTCCGCCAGGCGTCCGTCTATCTGCTGGCGCATCACGCCGCCGAAGAGGCCGAGCTCCTCCGCGCCGCGCTGGCCCGGGTTCCCGGCGTCGCCGGCGCGATCGTCGCGGGAGACGTGCGGCGTCGCTGTGAGATCGTGGGCGAGATCGTCGTGATTCTGATCGCCGAGATCCCCGCGGCGGACGTGTTCCGCGCGCTGCTCGACGTGCCCGGCATCGAGGAATTCGGTGAGCAGGACGAGCGGCGGGCAACGCTCGAGCTGGCCGGCGGCAAGCGCGCCCGCGTCGTCGTGACGCCGGCCCGTAATCTCGGCGCCGTCCTCGTGCAGGCGACCGGGCATCGAAGCCACCTCGAAGCGCTCGCTGCCCGAGCCCGGTCTCGCGGCTATACGTTCGAGGGCGCGGCGCTCTGGCACGGCAGCGAGTTCGTCGCCACGCCCGACGAGGCCGCCGTCTATCAAGCGTTAGGCCTGCCGTTGATTCCGCCCGAGCTCCGCGAAGGTCGCGACGAGATCGCGCTGGCCGAGGCCGGGCTGCCCCGGCTGGTCGACCGAGCCGATCTTCAGGGCTTCCTCCACTGTCACACGCTCTACTCGGATGGGACGCTCTCGGTGATCGACCTCGCGACCGCGGTCCGCGATGCCGGGTATCGCTACATCGGGATTACCGACCACAGCCATGAGGCGGCCTATGCGGGCGGCCTCACCGTCGCCGACCTCGCCCGGCAATGGGTCGAGGTCGACGCGGCCAACGCCGAGCTCCGCGGGATTCGAGTCCTCAAGGGCATCGAGGCCGACATCCTCGCCGACGGCCGGCTCGATTACGACGACGAGGTGCTCGCCAACTTCGATTTTGTGATCGCGTCGATTCACTCCCGCTACCAGATGGGCCGCGAAGACATGACCGCGCGGGTCTTGCGGGCGCTCGGGAATCGCCGGGTTACCATCTTCGGTCACCCGACCGGCCGCCTCCTCCTCTCCCGCGATCCCTACCCGCTCGATCTGGAGCGGATCTTCGCGTTCGCGGCCGAGCAGGGCGTCGCCATCGAGATCAACGCCGACCCGAACCGGCTCGACCTCGACTGGCGCATGCTCGGCGCCGCGCGAGCCGCCGGCGTGATGATCTCGATCGGGGCGGACGCGCATAACGCCGCCGGGATCGCCAATGTGGATCTCGGTATCGGTGTGGCGCGGAAGGGCGGGCTCACCGCCGCCAACGTCCTCAACACCCGGTCGGTCGAGGACTTTCTCGGATTCGCAAAGAGGAGAGCTGGATGAGGAAGAAGGCGCCGGGCGGGAAGCCGGCAAAGCGACCAGCCGGGCGGGTGACGGCAGGGTCCCGGCCGAAACTGCGGGCTCGTTCCGCCGGCGCGGCGTCGAAGCCAAAGTCAGCGGCCAAGCCCAAGCGGAAGTTTCTTCCCATTCCCGGGCGCGCCCGCGAGATCCTCGCCCGCCTCGAGCGCGAGTATCCCGACGCCCACTGCGCGCTCGACTTTCGTGGTCCCTACCAGCTTCTGGTCGCGACGATTCTCTCGGCCCAGTGTACCGACGTCCGGGTCAATCTGGTCACGCCGGCGTTCTTCGCGCGCTTCCCCACGGCCCAGGATCTCGCCCTCGCGGATCCCGCCGAGGTCGAGATCCTGATCCGCTCGACCGGGTTCTTCAGAAACAAGACCAAGAGCCTGCTCGGGATGGCGCGCGGTGTGGTCGAGACCTACCAGGGAGAGATTCCCCGGGACATGGCGTCGCTCAGGGTCCTGCCGGGGGTCGGGCGGAAGACCGCGAACGTCGTGTTAGGCAACGCCTTCGGGATCAACGAGGGAGTCGTCGTCGATACCCACGTAACCCGGGTCGCCGGCCGGCTCGGCCT
Organism: Gemmatimonadota bacterium; assembly: GCA_039933355.1. GTDB lineage: Bacteria > Gemmatimonadota > Gemmatimonadetes > Gemmatimonadales > GWC2-71-9 > SHZU01. Next base: position 16,653 of record JBDTOH010000004.1, read on the forward strand.
CACCAAGCACACCGACGCCGAGAAGATCGAGCAGGATCTGATCCCGCTCTTCCCGCAGGCCAAATGGACGATGGTCTCCCACTACCTGATCTCGCACGGCCGCCAGGTGTGCATCGCCCGGCGGCCCCGGTGCGAAGTCTGCGTCCTGGCCGATCTCTGTCCTTCGGCGCGGCTGTTCCTCTAGTACCGGGTGGGCCGGTCGGAGAGGCCCTCGCCCAGGAGGCGGCGGAAGAACGCCTTGGGTCCGCGCATTTGCGGCGTTGGCTGGCGCTCTTTGACCTCGACCGAAGCGCAGAAGGCCGAGCCCTTGAGCCTGATCAACAGGCCGATCGGATCGGCATTGGCCGAGTCCCGGACCGAGTGGGTCGAGCTGCTCATGACCTCGCGGGCCTCGTTCTCGATCTGGACCCCCGGCGGGACGATCAGCGTGAACGATCCAAACCGGATATCGAGCTCGACGTCGAGCGAGTCGGCGCTGAAGACCGCATCCCGAAGGTCGATCGTCACCTCGCCGAACAGCACGTGGACGTGGATGGCGAGCGGCACGGTCCACGACCCGGCTCGCTTGGTCGATCCGAATATGCTCGCGATCCTGAAATGTTCGAGCGGAGCGAACGGAAGACCGCTCCACGTCTCGCCGCCGGCGGATGGAACCTGGGCCCGGGACTGAACGGGCAGAGGGGTGGCGCCGCTCGGGCCATCCAAGTCGGCGGTGATCGCCGCGATGGTCGCCCGATTCTCGGCTTGCTTGATCCGGACGAGCCGGTCTTCGAATCCGTCGAGCGACAGCACGTCGTTGGCGAGCGACGCCGAGAGGAGCTGAATCGCGTCGTGGCGGGCGGCTTCGAGGTCGGTCATGCGGCTCAATATAACGTTTGCCGCTCGGCCGGTGGACCGGAGCTGCGCCGGCCCGGCCCCGCCGCAAGTTCCGTCCGCCTTCGCGACCGAGTACATTGACCGACTCTATCCCGTTTCTCGAGGTGCATATGAAGACTGCGACGATTGAAACCGACCGCGGAACGATGGTGGCCGAGCTCTTCGACACCGAAGTGCCGGGCACGGTCGCCAATTTCGAAAAGCTCGCCAACTCGAAGTTCTACGACGGAACCCGGTTTCATCGGGTCATCGAGGACTTCATGATCCAAGGCGGCGATCCCCTCTCCAAAGAGGCCAACGATCCCCGCGCCGGAACCGGCGGCCCGGGTTACAAGATCAAGTGCGAGACTCACCTGAATACCCACAAGCACGTGGTCGGGACCCTCTCGATGGCGCACGCGGGCAAGGACACCGGCGGCAGTCAGTTCTTCATCTGCCACTCGCCCCAGCGACATCTCGACGGCAAGCATACGGTCTTCGGCCAGGTGACGACCGGCCTCGACATCGTCAATAAGATCAAGAAGAACGATGTGATCACGTCGATCCGCGTCGCGTAGCGGGGTGCACGTCGACTTTGCGGTCTTGAGCGACTATGCGCTGATCGATCAGCAAGGGAAGCTGTCCGTGCTGGGGATCTTCCAGCACGTGTGGGTCGCGAGCTTCCCTGCCGTACATCCCCGAACTCACCTCGTAATCCGGGTTCGGGGCCGTCGCACCGAGATCGGGGAGCACCGGATCCGGATCCGCTTCACCGGCGACGAGGGCCAGGAGCTCATGGGTGGAGAGGGCACCGTCCAGTTCGGCGAGCCCCCCGCCGGCGTCACCGAGGTCGAGGCGGGCGCGGTGCTCGTCTTCGATGTGCCGCTGCCCAACCCGGGGACCTACGCCTTCGAGATCAACCTCGGCGACAATCCGGTGCTCAAGGTCCCGCTGAGCGCGGCTCAGCTTCCCGGTCCCGAGCAGTAGCCCCGCCTAACGCCTCGACCCGAGCTCCGAAGCCAATGCCCCTGCCGCTCACCCGCGATCAAGCCGTCGCCTTGATGCACGAGTACACCGCGTCCGACGCGCTCCGCAAGCACATGTACGCGGTAGAGCTGGCAATGCGCGCCATGGCCGAGCGATCCGGGGCCGATCCCGATGAATGGGGCATGGTGGGGCTCCTCCACGACTTCGATTACGAGCGGTTTCCGAACCCGAGTCACTCCGCCACCGAAGAGCATCCGGCCGAAGGCGTTCGGATCCTCGCCGGACTGGGCTTCTCCGGCGAGTTTCAGCGGGCCATCATGGGCCACGCGAACTATTCGGGCGTCCCGCGGGAAACCCCGATGGCCAAGGCGCTCTTCGCGGTGGATGAGCTCTGCGGATTTCTGGTCGCGTGCGCGCTGGTGCGGCCGTCGCGCTCGCTGAGCGATCTCGAGGTCTCGAGCGTCAAGAAGAAGCTCAAGGACAAGCCGTTTGCCCGGGGTGTGAGCCGGGAGGATATCGCCCTCGGCGTTCTGGACCTTGCGGTGCCGCTCGACGAGCACATCGGATTCGTGATCGCAGCGCTCCGGCCGCACGACCGGGTCCTCGGACTCGGGACGGTGTGACCTCCCCGGTCACGCTTCGTACTTCGGCTCTCGCCGCGGACGCTTCCGAGCGAGCGATCGATCGGGCCGCCAACGGTCGGCCTCTTCCCGGTAACCAGGTCCGCCTGCTGTTCGACGGCCCGGTCGCGTTCGACGCGATGCTCGAGATCATTGGCGCGGCGCGCCGCTGGGTCCATTTCGACAACTACATCTTCCGCGACGACAGGGTTGGCGAGCTGTTCGCGGCCGCGCTGATCGCGCGCGCCAAGGAGGGTCTTGCCGTCCGGGTGTCCGTCGACTGGTTCGGCTCGCATGGAACCAGCCGGAAATTCTGGCGCCGGCTCACAGCGGCCGGCATCACGGTGCGCCAGTTCAACCGGCCCGGCCCGTTCGATCTTCCCTCGCTGCTGAGCCGCGATCATCGCAAGCTCGTCGTCGCCGATGGCGAGCGATCCGTGATCGGTGGGATCTGCATCGGCAACGAGTGGGCGGGCGACGACAAGGCGGGCCGGCTTCCCTGGCGCGACACCGCGATCTTGATCGAAGGACCGGCCTCCGTCGTACTGGACCACGCATTCGCCCGCAGCTGGGCGAGGATCGGCCCGCCACTGCCCGACGAGGAGCAGGCGCGCGAAGTCGTCCAGATGGGGGAGGCGGAGGTTCGCGTGCTCGTGGGCGAGCCGATCCAGGAACGGGCGTATCGGGTGACGGAGCTCTTGCTGGCGCAGGCCGCGACGCGAGTCTGGATCACCGACGCCTACCTCGTCGCGCCCCGCCGCCTGCTCCGGTACCTGATCGATGCGGCGCGCGACGGGATCGACGTTCGCCTGCTCGTCCCGGGCACCAGCGACATTCCGTTCATTCGAAATCTGACCAGAATCGGGTATCGCGATCTGCTCCGGGCCGGGGTCCGGATCTTCGAGTGGAACGGGCCGATGCTGCACGCCAAGACAGTGGTCGTGGACGGGCGCTGGGTCAGGGTCGGGTCGAGCAACATGAACCACTCGAGTCTGATCGCCAACTACGAGCTCGACGCGCTGGTCGACGATACCGACCTTGCGAGCCGAATGGAGGCGCAATTCCGGCGCGATATCGATCGGAGCTCTGAAGTCACGGTCCGCCCGCGCCGGGGGCCCCCGAAGCTCCAACCAGTCCTTCCATCCCGATTGTCGATCCAAAGCCCCGATACCGAGCCCGGCTCCCATCGGGCCGGGATGCGAGAGCGGCGGGGCCGTTCAGTGCTCGCCGTTAGGACCCTGGTTGCCGGCGCCCGGCTGGCCATCTTTGGACCGCTCAGCGTCGCGCTCATCGGGGTGGCCGTGCTCTTCCTGCTGATCCCGCGCACGATGGCTATCCTCTTTGCCGTCCTCAGCTTATGGCTGGCCGCTGTGAGCGGTGCCGAGGCCATCCGGCGCCACAGGGAGCCGCGCCGCCCCCCTGCGTAGTAGATTCCTGACCTTCCAACGCCTGGGGCCCTGACTGCGTACAACGGACGTGGACGAAGCAACTCTTACGACGCGCGCGAGCCAAGGGGATTCGGACGCTTTCGGCGAGCTTGTCGTCCGCCATGCCATGGCGGCCCGGCGGGTCGCGCTGGCGGTATTACGTAACGCCGATGAGGCTGACGACGCGGTCCAGAGTGCAACGCTTTCGGCTTGGCGGGCGATCGCTCGCTACGACCCGGACCGGTCATTCCGGGCTTGGTACCTCAGGATCATCGCGAATGCGGCTCTCGACCAGTTCCGGCGCCGCCGGGTCCGGGCGGCGGAGCCGCTCAGTGACTGGCTCGAATCGCGCACCGTCCTGCCCGATCAAGCCACCGAGCGCGCGCTGCTCCGCGATCGGTTGATGGAAGGGTTGGCCCAGCTGCCCGAACGGCAGCGCGTCGCGCTGGTCCTGTTCGATGCTGAGGGATACAGCCACAGCGAAATCGCCGCCGTGCTGAAGGTGCCGGAAGGCACGGTGCGCTCATACGTGTTCCACGCCCGCCGCGCGATGCGGCGGATTCTGGCGCCGGCGGTAGAGGAGGAAATTCGATGAGGGAAAAATCTTCGTTTTCGACCGAGCCCGATGCCGATCTCGGTGCGTTGCTGCGCGAAGCCTTGACGGGACCGGCGCCCGACGCGTTTATGGCCCGGCTCGAGGCCGCGGTCCGCGGCGTGTCAGCCGAGCGGGACCAGTGGGACACGCTCGCCAGATGGGCGAGGCCTCGGGTGGCGCTCGCCGCGGCCGCGGCCGCGTTCCTTCTGGGCCTCGGCGTCTGGCGGCACTGGTCGAAGCCGGGCCCCGAGCCCGAGTCGGTTGCGCTCGCGGCCGCTGAGCCGCAGGGCACGGTTGCGAGCCCCGGCGTGATCTGGCAAACCGTCCTCCTGGAGGGCCGATGATCCGCACTCGAGGCAAAGCGGCGACGATGCTGCTCGGCGCCTTCACGTTAGGCGCGCTCGCCGGCGGCGCGGCGACTCTGTTCGCGGAACGGGGCAAGCACGGCCGCGACGCCGAGCGGGGACCCCGGTTCTTCGCAGAGCGCCTGAAGGAGGACCTCAAGCTCACGCCGTCCCAGATCGACAGCGTCACCCGGGTGCTCGAGAAGCACCGGCCGACGATGGATTCGATCTGGAGCCAGGTCCAGCCCCAGTTCCAGTCGCAGCGGCAGCAGATCCGCCAGGAGATTCGGTCCTTCCTCACCCCTGAGCAGCAGCGTGCCTACGAGACCCTTTTGGCGCGGAAGGATAGTCTTCATCGTGCATCGCACCACACTCCCTAACATCCTGGCGCTCGCGGCGCTCCTCGCTTCGGCGAGCGGCGCGAGCGCTCAGACCAAGCCCGTCATCACGCTCGCGGAGGCTATCGAACGGGCCCGGCGGGTCCAGCCGCTCGTGGTGTCGGCTATCGGCCAGCTCCATAACGCGGACGCCAGGCTTCGGAGCGCAAAAGGGGCATACCTGCCGAACCTGAACGTCACCGGGTCGGCGGGTGATTTCTACTCCGAAGGCCAGCGAATCGACCCGAGCACCGGCCAGCTCACGACCAGCAACACGACTAACCGAAGCATCAACGGCAGCATCAACTCGAGCATCGAGGTGTTCGACGGCTTCCGGCGGAGCGCCGAATCCAAGGCCGCCAAGGCCAACCGCGCGTCCGCCGAAGCAAACCTCACGGACGCCCAGTATCAGCAGGAGCTCGCCACCACCAACCAGTTCTACGACGTGCTGGCCGGAACCCAGCTCCTCCGAGTTCGCCAGGCGAGCGTGCGGCGGGCCGAGGAGCAGCTCAAAGTCGCGATCGCGCGGCTCCGGGCCGGCGCGGCAATCCGGCCCGACTCGCTTCGCTCGCTCGTGACGTTAGGCACGGCCCGGCTCGACATGATCAACGCCCAGACCCAGCTCCTGAGCGCGGAGGCGAATCTGGGCCGCTTGGTCGGCTCCGACGGGCCCGTGGGCGCCGTGGACGACTCGAGCTTCTATGCCACCGCGATCGTGATCGACACCGCGGCGGTCCGGGCGGAAGCCCTGGCGCAGTCGCCCCAGGTTGTCGCGGCGGAGGCCAGCGCCCGCTCGGCCCGCGCGGCGCTGGGCGTCGTCAAGGCCGCCTATTGGCCGAGTGTCACGCTGTCGGGCTCGAGCTCACTCAACGGCAGCCGCCAGAACAACTACAGCTTTCTCCAGCAGCGCCAGCTGCAGTTCGGTCTCAACTGGGCGGTGTTCAACCGGTTCACCCGGGAACAGAACATCGTGAACCAACGGTCGACCGCCGAGATCGCCGAGGCGAATGCGGCCGAGCTCCGCCGTCAGGTGCTCGCCGACCTCACGACGCGTCTCGCCGAGCTGGGAGCCGCCCAGGAACGGATCGCGATCACCCAGGTCAGCGTCGTCGCGGCCACCGAGGACCTCCGGGTTCAGCAGGAGCGGTACCGCCTCGGCGCCGCGACCATCGTCGATGTGCTGACGTCGCAGGAAGCGCTCAACCAAGCGGAAGTCGACGCCGTCAACGCCCGCTTCGATCATCTCCGTGCCAAAGCCCAAATTCAGGCCCTGATCGGACGTCCGCTATGAGCACCGCCGGGATCGAAACCACCGCCGAACGGATGGCGCAGCTGCCTCCGGACGTTCCTCGCGACGCCGTCATCGTCGTGAAGAACCTCCAGCGCGACTACGTGATGGGGACCGAGACGGTCCATGCGTTAAGAGGCGTGAACCTCATGCTCCGGCGCAACGAGTTCGTGGCCATCATGGGTCCTTCGGGGTCGGGCAAGTCGACCCTGATGAACATGATCGGTTGCCTCGATACGCCGAGCGACGGCGAGTACTGGCTCAACGGATACCGGGTCTCCGATCTGGGCGACGACGAGCTGGCCCGGATCCGCAACAAGGAGATCGGGTTCGTCTTCCAGACCTTCAACTTGCTGCCCCGCGCCACCGCGCTCCAGAACGTCGAGCTACCGATGGTCTACGCGGGAGTCGGGTCTAAGGAGCGGCGGGTTGCGGCCGAAGCGGCGCTTGGCCGGGTCGGCCTCGGCGAGCGAATGACGCACCGGCCCAACGAGCTCTCAGGCGGTCAGCGCCAGCGGGTGGCCATTGCCCGCGCGCTCGTCAACCACCCCAGCATCATCCTCGCCGACGAGCCGACCGGAAACCTCGACTCGGTCACCAGCGAGGACATCCTCAAGCTCTTCGATCAGCTTCACAAAGAGGGGCAGACCATCGTGCTCGTCACCCACGAGGCCGATATCGCCGCCCATGCTCACCGGCAGATCCACCTCCGGGACGGCCGGGTCGAGAAGGATTTTCTGACGGAGAAGACCGCGTGACCCTTCGATCGCTGATTCTGGCAGCCCTCGCCGGCATCGCTCTCGCCGGATGCAAGAAGGAAGTGCCGAAGGTCGTCTACCAGGCCGTCTCGGTCGAGCGGCGCAACATCATCGTCTCCGCGCACGCCACAGGGCACATTCAGCCGGACACCGTCGTCGAGGTCAAGTCCAAGGCATCGGGCGAGATTCTGGACATGAGGGTCGAGACCGGAAGCATGGTCAAGCGGGGCACGCTGCTCGTGCGCGTGGACCAGCGCACGCCGCGCAACACGGTCAACCAGGCCGAGGCGGATCTCGACGTGGCGAAGGCCCGGCTGGCGAACGCGGAGTCACAGCGCACCCGAGCCGATGAGCTCTACAAATCGCAATCGATCACCGAGCAGGAGCACGAAAACGCCGTGCTCCAGGTTGCCAATGGCAAGGCCGAAGTCGTCCGTGGGCAGGTCGCCGTCGAAAATGCCCGGATCGCGATGGAGGACACCGACGTGCTCGCGCCGATCAGTGGGACCGTGATCGCGAAGAACGTCGAGCGGGGCCAGGTCATCTCCTCTCCCACCAAGGACGTCGGTGGTGGGACGGTGCTGCTCAAGATGGCCGACCTCGAGCTCGTCCAGGTCCGCACGCTCGTCGACGAGACGGACATCGGGAAGATCAAGCCCGGCCTTCGCGCCACCGTCACCGTCGATGCGTATCCGAATCAGCCGTTCGACGGTCAGGTCCTCAAAATCGAGCCGCAGGCCGAGACGCAGAACAACGTGACGATGTTCCCGGTGCTGATCCGCATTCAGAACCAGAACGGATTGCTCAAGCCGGGCATGAATGCCGATGTCAACATTCACATCGGCCGGCGCGACAGCGTCCTCGCGATTCCGAACGCGGCGCTCAGGACCCAGCGCGACGTGAACAGCGCGGCTCAGGTGCTCGGCATCAGCGAGCCCGCTCTTAAGACGATGCTCGAGGTAGCGCAGAAGGAAGCGGACAGCGCGGTCGCCATTGCGTCGCGTGGCAAGCACGACTCGGCCGGGCCCAAGGCCGCCGAGCAGCCGGCTTCCGTCAAGACCCCCGCGGCGCAGGCGGGAAACACGATGACGACGCCCGACGGCCGCACGATTCAGCTGCCCCCCGGAGTCACGGAGGAGCAGGTGCGGGCCGTCTTTCGGAAGCGGTTCACGGGTGGGACGCTGACGGCCAAAGAACAGGAAGTGATGCAGGCGGTGATGCGGAATGCTGGTGCCGGCGGTGGACAGGGCGGCGGACGGCCTCGCGGCGGCAACGACTTCCAATTCGGCGGCAACTACATCGTCTTCGCGCTCAGAAACGGCCAACCGGTGGCACGGCTGATCCGGACCGGCCTCACCGATCTCGACTATAGCGAAGTCGTCCGCGGGCTCACCGAACGCGACTCCGTGCTGGTCCTGCCGAGCGCGAGCCTGGTTCAGTCGCAGCAGGAGTTCAAGACCCGCATCGGAAACATGACGGGTGGTGGCGCCGTGCCGGGGATGAACCAGCGCCCCGCGGGCGGCGCGGCCGCGGCCCGGCCCCAGGGAGGTGGCCGGCCATGATGGTGGGCGAGACGATCAAGGTCGCGCTCCAGAGCATCCGGGCGCAGAAGCTTCGCGCCGGCCTCACCATGCTCGGCATCATCATCGGGGTCGGAGCGGTGATCGCGGTCGTGGCGTTAGGCAGCGGCGCCCAGAAAGCGGTCGCCGACCGGATCTCGGCGCTGGGCGCGAACGTCTTGTCGGTTTACCCGGGCCAGTCGTTCATGGGCGGGCGGTCGAGCGACGTCCGGGTGAGTCTCACCGTCGACGACGCCACCGCCCTCAGCCGCGACGCAACCCTCCTGAGTGCGGTCGTGCCCGAGCTGAGCCGCTCGATGACGGTCAAGTACGGCAACCGGAATCTCAACGTCAGCATCGTCGGGACGACCCCGAACTACATCGAGGTCCGCAACTACAAGGTCGAGCACGGCCGGATGTTTACCGCCGGAGATGACGCCTCGCGCCAGCGCTACGCCGTTCTAGGGCACGCCATTCCCGACATGCTCAACGTAAACGCCGCGGCCCTGATCGGTCAGACGATCGACCTCGGCGGTCAGACGTTCGAAATCATCGGGGGGTTGAGCGAAAAGGGCGGGGCGATGTCCTTCATGAACCCCGACGAGCAGATCCTGATCCCGCTCAGCACGGCCCGATTCCGGGTCTTCGGAACCGACCGGCTCCGTTCAGTCGCGCTGCAGGTGAAGGAAGGGACGTCGCTCGAGCAGGGCATGGTCGACATCGAGCGCATCCTCCGCCGGGAGCACAAGATCAGGCCGGGCGCCGACAACGATTTCCAGATCAGGAATCAGCAGGATATTCTCGCGACCCAACAGCAGGCGACCGAGGTCTTCGGCGTCCTGCTCGCGAGCATCGCGGCCGTGTCGCTGGTGGTTGGCGGCATCGGGATCATGAATATCATGCTCGTGTCGGTGACCGAGCGGACTCGGGAGATCGGGGTACGCAGGGCCCTCGGCGCCACCAGGCTCGACATCATGCTGCAGTTCCTGATCGAAGCCGTGGTCCTCTGCCTCCTCGGCGGGATGTTCGGCGTCGTGGTCGGGTCGGCGAGCGCGATGGCGATGTCCAAGTTCCTGGGCTGGAACACGCTCATCTCGCCGGACGCGGTGTTGATCGCCTTCGTGTTCAGCGCGGTCGTGGGCCTTTTCTTCGGTCTGTGGCCCGCCCGCCGCGCAGCCCGTCTCAATACGATCGACGCGCTGAGGTATGAGTAGACGGAAATCGGAAGTCGGAAGTAGGGAACCGCAGCACCTAGTCCCTTCCGACTTCCGACTCCCTACATCCTTCCCCGCCTGCTCTGCCTCTGGTTCTCGGCGTACTTGCGCTCGTCCTTGCGCCATTTCTCGTACTTCTTGAACTGATCCTTCTTCAGCGTCTTCTTAAGCTGCTCGTCGAAGTCTTTGGTGCGTTTGGCCAGCCCGTCGCCGAGCTGACGGGTTTGCTCGAACAGCGGCCGGAGTCGATCGAAGTCGCGGCCGCCCCCGGCTCCGCCGCCGCCTGCGCCGGCCATGTCGTGCAGATCTGAGCGGAGCAGGTTCAAGCTGTCGCGCTGGGGCTTGGTGGCCACCATAAAGTCGTTCCGCGCGGTGAGATAGGTGGCTTCTTCGGCGTCGTTCAAGTCGGCGATCCGGGCCATGTCCTCAGGCGACGGCGGCCCTTGGATCACCATCGGATCGAGCACCGCTTCACTCGGCCGGTTCTGTCCCATCATCCCGCCGCGGCGGCCGCCGCCCAGGCCGCCACCTCGGCGGCCGCCGTATTGCGCGGCCAGAGGCGCCGCTAGCCCGATCGAGAGGGCGAGAAGGAAGAGAGGGCGAGCGCGGGACATGATTGCACCTCCTCGGACGAATTGTCGCACGTTAGGGAGAGAGTTGTTGCCTGGTCTCCCTCAAGACACATGATGGGAACGTGCACCGTACGCCTTGGTTGCTCGGCGCGTTGCAGGCGCTACAATTCCGGGCATGAGTCACGCCACAATCGTCGGAACCGGGCACGCGGTCCCGTCCCGGACGGTCTCCAACGAAGAATTGGCGGCGCTGATGGACACATCCGATGAATGGATCAGGACCCGGACGGGGATTCGAGAGCGCCATTGGATCAGGCCGGGCGAGACCGGAGTCGCCCTCGGCCATCGGGCCGCTCTGGAAGCGCTCGGAGCCGCCGGCGTTTCGGTCGCTCGGCTCGATGCGATCATCTACGCGACCAGCACGCCGGATCACTTTCTCCCCGGCAACGGGGTCTACCTACAGGCGGCGCTCGGCGTCGGCTCTATTCCGGCCTTCGACATCCGGCTCCAGTGCGCCGGGTTCATCTACGCTCTTTCCATGGCCGATGCGTTCGTCCGCGCCGGCACGTTCGAACGGATTCTGGTCGTGGGCCAGGAAATCCAATCGACCCGCATGGATGTCTCGACCCGCGGCCGGCACACTGCGGTCATCTTCGCCGACGGCGCCGGCGCGGTGGTGGTGCAGGCGGTCGACGACTCGTCTCGCGGCATCCTCGCCGTCGATCTCCACGCGGACGGAAAGCACGCCGAGCACCTCTGGGTAGAGGAGCCGGGCTCGATTCTCGATCCGACGATCAGCCCGGAGCGATATGAGGAAGGAAGGTATTTTCTCAAGATGGAAGGCCGGGAGGTATTCCGGCACGCCGTGGTGAGGATGCCCGAATCGGTCCGCACCTGCCTGGACCGCCTGTCACTCACGACGAAAGACATCGCGCTCCTGATTCCCCATCAGGCCAACCTCAGAATCTCTGAAGCGGTTCAGAAGGAGCTCGCCCTCCGGGATGATCAGGTGTATAACAACATTGACCGGTTCGGCAACACGACCGCGGCGACGATCCCGATTGCGCTCGACGAGTGCGTCCGAGCCGGTCGGGTCGCGCCTAACGATATCGTAGTGCTCACCGCTTTTGGGTCGGGATTCGTGTGGGGAAGCGTGGTGCTGCGGTGGTAGGGCTCAGCGCCCTACCCCTCCTTCTTGCTGGTAACCAGCGGATACTTCCGGACGTAGTACTCGCGTGCGCGGCTTGCGTTGGCCCGGAACAGCTGCTCGTCCTGATCCTCGGAGTCCTGGATGAACAAGTGGAGCGCGCCGGGCCACATGGTCGCCTGGATCGTCCACCGGTCTTCTCCGGAGACGAGCACCCACTGCAGCGCGCCGCCCCCCGCATCCGTCAGATGGACTCGGCTTGCGCGCTCGAGGGTGGCTCGCTCCGGGAGGCCCGCTGCAGCGGCGCTCCAGGGCTCGAGCTCGAGGTCAGCTTCTTTCCATGACCGAAACCGGAGCGTGCCCGCGACGCTTTCAGGAGCATACGGCACCTCGAATTCGACATTCCACTCGCCGAGGATGTCCCACGCATGATCCATCGGGCCGATGTTCGGGATTTCTACCGTGGGGTGCTTTGACATGACCTGCAAGCTCCGGGCGCGGATGCACCGCGCGGTTATCGCGAGTTGATGAGCAGACTGTTAGGGCACTTGCCCTTCGTGCATTTAGTATCGGCAGAGGGTCGCAGAATTGAAGCAGGGGAGTGAGACCATTTGGCCCCGAAACTGGATCGCGGTATGTTGCGTAGTGCAACGACCTAAAGAGTCTCGCAGTTGGGCTCTTGCCTCCATGCACCAAGGAGTGCCCCCATGTACTCGATGATCATTCTGAGCCTGGCGCTTGCGGGCGGGTTCTTCGCCTTTGGCTTCGCTCGCGGGCTCGTTCGGCGCAAGCTTCGCTTCGTCGATGCGGTCCACGGTCCACTCGTTCCGATCCTGGCCGGCGTCGCCGGTGCCGTCATCATCCTCCCGCTCACGTTGCTGCCCTTGATCACCGGCTTCACCGCTGCCCTCGTCGGCGTGGGAGCGGGGCTCGGAACCGCGAGCGGCGCCAAAGCCTTGAAGCGAGGGGAGTGACCCTCGTTATCTTGGTCGCATGGCGATCGTGCGGTGTGTCCGATGCGGACAGGAGCGAGAGGGGTTGCCCTACAAGCCCTTTCCTAACGAACGGGGCGAGCGAGTCCTCCAGCAGATCTGCGGAACATGTTGGGCGGAGTGGCTCAAGCTCCAGCAGCAGCTGATCAATCACTACGGGCTCAACCTGCGGGAGCCGCAGGCCAAGGATTATCTCTACGCCCAGCTCGATCAGTTCCTTTTTACCAGCGCGCCCCAATCCTGAACGAGAGGTCGATCGCCGGACCCTTCGGCTCGAGATCCTCGGTCATGCCGAGGAACCACTCGGGCCCTTTCTTCGCGCGGAGCAGGAAGCCGTAGTCGAGCGTCATCTCCCGCTTATCGAGCGCGGGCAACGTGGTGCTCTGATAGTTGGCTGACTGCACGAAGAGATTGGCGAACACCGCCTGTTTCCCCGCGAAGCGGTACCGCACCCCCCCACTCCCCGAGTAGAACAGCGTGTTCTGATACGCGGCCAGATCGCCGTGGCGGGGCGTGAAGCCGACGCCGCCGCTCCCTTCGAACCCCCAGCGCGATTTCGAGATGAATCGCGCCGTTGCGATGCCGCTGACGGAGACGGTGCCGCGTCCATAACCCGGCGGCGCCGTGGAGGTTGGGACCGTCGCGGCCACGACCGCCTGGACCGACGACGACAGCCGATAACCGGCGAAGAGCCGCGCATCACCGAAGTACATCGAGCGTGCGCCCCGAGTCAGCGTCTGCCCGTCCGGCAGCGTAATCTCGTATGTGAACGCATTGTTAGGCCGGACATTGCGCGCGGCCACCGGAAGCCCGGTGATCTTGTGATACCAGTTGAGAAACCCGTCGAGAAAGCCGCCGTAGGAGCCGTTCAGGTTGACGGTAGCGCCGGCGAATCCCCTCTTTCCCACGTCGTGGACGGCTGTCAGATCGAGCCGAAGCAGCTCCGCGTCGAGAATCAGCTCGCCCGTTTCGCGCTGGGTGAACTCGACCGCGCTGCCGTAGTCGAGCAGGATCGAGGCTTTCCAGCGGTGAGCGGTGGAGTCGACATAGGGCTGAAAGTAGAGGCCGCTCCGGGAGGTGAGCACTGGATTGACCGCCTGGTAACGCGGCAGTCCCTGCGCCCGAGAGGCCGCGGGCAGGGAGACCACCATCAACGCGGCGAGCCGGCAGCA